>JAHHUA010000053.1 GCA_020024235.1 Oscillospiraceae bacterium | reverse complement strand
ATTAAGAATTGGTTTTCTTTTTTAGTTCTAAAAATTATGAAAGAAAAATAAGTACATTCCCAGTTCAAAGAGTTCTAAAAAAATGTCCTTATTAATGTACTGACTCTGTCAGCTTAATAGTATTCCTTGTCAAAAAACTATTAGTCTGCACTTGCCCAATTTATTTTCACATTATAACCAACCATATAATCTTACAAGATTGGGATAAAATTTTGCTGCTTCTTCTGTTAGAAAGTTTACACCATTCTCAATTATAAAATTTTCCAAAAATTCTTTTAATTCTTCGCGATATTCTGATGAAGTAGTAAAATTTATGCTGCCAAAAAATGTGAAAGCCTGATAATAACAATTATTATGCGGCAGTAAATTAGAAATATGTTGCATAAGTTGTTTTGCATCTGCTAAATTTTCAAATTCCATATTTCTGTTCCTTCCATAATAAAATAGTTTCATAATAATATAGGTATTATAACACTGATACTGTCTATTGTAAAGTTTCACAGTAAATCAAATACATACAGAAAAATGATTACATCAAGGCATAATCATTATTATGTCAAAACTCATTTTTGCTTTTTCCAAGTAAACACTTTTCTATCCCCTATCCCGTATAAAACTTAAATGTGTTCATTTTACAATATTTTTTATGCTGTAAATTAATTTTCATTTTCATTATAATACTGAGCCTGTGCATACCAAAGCTGATTATATTTTCCTTTTTCATCACTTAATAAACTTTCATGCTGACCTGATTGAACCACTGAGCCATTATCAAATACTACTATTTCATCACAGAATTTACAGGAAGAAAGTCTGTGAGAAATATAAATCGTGGTTTTATCTGTAACAATATCGTTAAACCTGGAATAAATTTCAGCTTCTGCTATTGGATCCAAAGCTGCAGTAGGTTCATCCAAAACCATAAATGCTGAATCCTTATATAAAGCTCTTGCAATAGCTATTTTTTGTGCTTCTCCACCGGATACATCCACACCGTTCTCATCCAATATTTTATAAAGATAAGTATCCAAACCATTTGGCAAGGTTTTGAGTCTGTTTTCAAAACCTGCATCTATAAGGCATTTTTCAGCTTTATTTCTATCATAATTTATGGAGCAAGCCACATTCTGTCCCAGGGTTTGAGCAAATAATTTAAAATCCTGAAAAACCACAGAAAATATGTCTATATAATCGTTATACTTATATTTTCTGATGTCTATTCCGTTTAGGAGAATTTCTCCCTCAGTGGGGTCGTAAAGACGGCACAATAATTTAATAAATGTAGTTTTACCACTGCCGTTTTCTCCTACAACTGCAAGGCGACTCCCTATTTTAAACTTCATATTTACATGACGAAGTACCCATTGTTGAGTATTGGGATATTTAAAAGAAACATCTTTAAATTCAACTTCATAGTTTCTGTCTGAGCGTTTTTCTGTGGTAAGACTGCCCTTATACATTTTATTTTCCATATCTAAAAACTTAAAGCAAGTTTTTAAAAAATCCGCATTTATACGCATTTCTCCTATATGTATTATAAGTTTGGAAAAATTTGTGAAAATTTGAGTAACAGCACCTATATACTGAGTTATAAGTCCTACTCCAAAAGCTCCTGCCCATGATTTAAGACATACAAACAAATATATAACAGCTGTAAGCACAACAGAAACACTTGAACTTAACATACTCCATATACCCATAGGCCCTTTTGCTTTTTTAGCAATGTTACCTTTAGTAGTAAATGTTACATCTTTTGCCATATAAGGAGTACATATATTATCCTGTTGATTATACAATCTCATATCAACAGCCCGTTTATATTCTACGTTTGCAAATCCGAAAAAACTAAATAATCTGTTTCCCAAACGACTGTCTTCAGCTGAATTTGTCCAATATAATTCAGCTTTATTTTTACAAATAGAAGCTGCTATGGCAATAATAAACATTAAACCTCCCATAGCCAATGCCATAAGCGGATTATTAAAAAATACCATACTGTGATTTTCCGGAACTTTTAAAGTAAACAAAGTTACTGTAAGACCTATACCTGATATAATTCCTATTATACAGTTAACACTATGATAAAATATTCCACAGCTGCTCATCAGTCCGTAACCTCTCCATTGTTCTGTTTGTTCTATTTGAGTAAATAAATCATAAACTTGTTGATTATCAATATCAGAATAGTCAAGTGCGGTCATTTTATCCATATAAATATGAGTGTTTAAATAATCTATTTTTTCTGATTCATAATGATACCAACGACTTGCAGCTGAATTTATAAGCTGGCAAATTCCTGTAACAATTAAAGTTATAATGACCCATTTTATAAGTTCCTCTGGATTTCTTCTGCCCGCTAATTCCCCTATAATTTTAGCTGAAAAGAAAATTGCAACATATGGTACAACGGCACTGACAGCAGCAGAAACAATCATAGATATAAAGAGATTGGGGCAAATTTTTTTCCATATTCCCAATGCTCTCAAATTTAATTTCCAGGATTCGGAATATGATAATTTTTTTTCTTCCATAATCTTAAGTCCCTCCTATTTATAATACTGTCTTTGTACATCAAATAATTCAGCATAATCACCCTTTAATTTTAAAAGCTCCTCATGGGTACCTTCTTCCGAGATATTTCCATCTTTTAGAAATATAATTCTGTCACAAAATCTTGTAGATGCAAGTCTGTGAGAAATAAACAATGACGTTTTTCCCTTTGTCATTTCATTGTATTTCATATAAATATCATTTTCGGCTATTGGGTCCAATGCAGCAGTAGGTTCATCAAGAACAAGAATAGGGCCGTTTTTATACAGTGCTCTTGCAAGCATAAGACGCTGAACCTGACCACCTGAAAGTTCCACTCCGTCAAGGTAAACCTCTCTGCCTATATGTGTGTTAATTCCTTGGGGTAATGAGTGTATCTTTTGGGTAAGTCCTGCTTTGTCAAGACATTCTAAAGCCAGTTTTTCATCAAATCCACTGACTGTTTGAGCAATATTTTCTATTACTGTAGCTTCCATTAAAGAAAAATCCTGAAACACTGCCGAAAACATCTCATAATAATCATGGCGGTTATATTTTCTTATATCTTCTCCATTTAAAAGCACTCTGCCTTCGGTGGGGTCTAAAAATCCGCAGGCTAATTTTACCAGAGTAGTTTTACCTGCTCCGTTAAGTCCTACTATTGCCAGCTTTTCGCCTTTATGTATAGTAAGATTCATATTGTGAATAGTATCTTTTTCTGCTTTTGGATATCTGTATGAAACATTTTCCAAAGTAATTTCATACTCCTTATTTAAATCTTTAACCAAAGGCTCCCCTTCCTCAAATTTAAAAGGCTCAGGATATTCTAAAAATTCACGAACTATGGATATATCAAGGCTTTCCTTGTGTAATTGTGCAAATTCATCAAGTATACCTGTTACCCAATTTGCAAAACCGCCCACTGTACTGAAATAGAGCAGAAATTCAGAGGCAGTCATTTCCCTGTTAAGAGTAACCCATATTAAATAGGCATAGGCAATACCGTTTCTCAAAAAAGTCAAAACCACATTGGCAATGCTGCCGTAAAAATATACTTTTTCAAGTTTTCTCCAGTGAAAATTTAAAAGATTAAACAAGCTCTGCCATAAATCATCAAGCCAAGTTTTAAGTCCAAACAGGCGTATTTCCTTTCCGTAATCCCTATTAATCTGAACTGAACCTGTGTAGTTTAATTTTTTATTTATTTCGGCAAATTCAGCTCTGTGGTCATATTCATACTGCTTAACTTTTTTATTTATGAAGTAGTCTATAACAGTGGTGATTACGACTATCAATGCCAACAAAGGATTAAGTCCTGACAACAAAGCCAAATAAAATATAAAACCCAAACAGTTTGTTATTATATTAGTTAAAGTGGTCCAAATATATTCTGTAGATTCATTGTTTGATGAAGTAGTATTTGAGGCTTTTTCTCTTAAATTATTAAAATTTTCGTCCATTAAATTAGGATAAGATGTTTTAGCATTTTTTAAAGAAATTTTATTTATAATTTTGCTTCTCACTTCTATTCTTCCAAAAAGTGAATTTTCATTAAAATAACTTTCAGCTGCTGATAAAAACATTATACCTAAGCTAAAACTTAAAATAGTGATAATTAACTCTGATAACGGTGCCATACTTTCCACTTTTTTAAGTATCATAGGTGTAATAAGCATACCAGCCACTGTTTTTCCTGCTGTTGCTATGGCAAGGACAATACAGATAAAAATTACGCTTTTTACATTTTTCCAAGCTAAATTTACCATAAATCCTGTGTTTTGCCACATATTATATTTAGGAATTGTCTTATTTTTTTCAGTATATTTCATATTCCCACCTCCGAAACCTAATATAACATAAAATTAACCCCACAGCACATTTTGGGGACGAATTGCAGGCTGTAGGGGATGAATTGCAGAATATTTATTCTAAGGGCAACAAAATCTCAGTGGTAAAAGCTCCATCTTCTGAATTTCTGCTTAAATAACCTTCATATTTTTTTACAATGGAATCAATCCTTAAAAGTCCTAAGCCATGCTCACTTCCTTTGGTTGATCTAAAAAATCCTTTTATTTTATCCATTTTCTTAACAGCTGTAAAATTGGTAAATGATATATAAAGCTGATTATTTTTAATATCCATATACACCCTGATAAGTCTTTTTTCTTCCGAAAGTTTTAAACTGGCTTCTATGGCATTGTCAAAAAGGTTTCCTATAATAGAACATAAATCTATTTCAGAAATTTTAAGTTTTACAGGAATTTTAGCTTCTGCTGATACATTTATCTTTTTATCCTTTGCTATGGATATTTTAGAATTTAATATAGCATCTGTCATAGCGTTTCCGGTTTTTATAACTGTATCTATTGTAGTTAAATCTGATTCAAGCTCATCTAAATATTTACAAAGGGATTCCCAATCTTTTTTTGTGGCATAGGCTTTCATTATTTGTATATGATTGTGATAATCATGCCTCCAACTCCTTATTTGTCTGTACATATTATCAACCTCTGCATAGTGTGTCTGTATAAGTTCATTTTGATATATTTCAATTTGTTTGTTCATTTTCTTAGTTAAAAAATTCATATACATCACCCCATATTTATAATTGCACGATTAATTCCCTCATAAGCTCCCCTTGGCAATGGTATTGTACTGCCATCTTTTAAGTAAATATCGGATTTTGTTACCTTAGTAATATAAGTCAAATTAACCACTGATGATCTGCCCACTCGATAAAATCTGTCATCCAGCATTGTAAGCAGTTCTTTAAGTGTCATTTTTACAGTTATATCCTCTTTGGCATATATAGTAACATAGTTAAGCCTTACATCAGCATATTTAATCTGATAAACAGGTATTCTTAATGTTCCCTCACCATTTTCCACAGTTATAATTTTTTCATTTTTCCGGAGTTTTTCATAAGCTCTGTCTAAAACTTCAAAAAGTTTTTCTCTTTTAACAGGTTTCATCAGATAATGAAGTGCTGCCACTTCATAACCTTCTGCAATATAATCGGAATAACCTGTTATAAATATAATTTGTACAGTTTCATTTTCTTTTCTGATAGTTTTGGCAAGTGTTACACCGTCTGTTTTTTCCATCTCAATATCCAAAAGCAATATGTCATAATTTTTATTTACTTCATAGTTAAATAAAAAATTTTCTGCAGAAGAAAAAATTTCTGTTTCTATAGCTATATTTCTTTCTTCTGCCCAGCTTTTTAATATATTAAACACAAAATCCGAATCAATGTGATTATCATCGCAAATTCCTATTTTTAAACTCATTTATGCCTCCCATTTGCCAAAATTATATTTTAATTTATATTTTACTCAATATATTCTATTATGATATTTGCAAGCTGATATTGTAATTGTACCTGTTTTTTTGTCTTTGCTGTTATCACATAATCTTTTATTTTATCATACCCTGATGGAGTTTTACCTTTAACTTTTTCTTTTTTTGACAGATAAACACAGTCCTTTATATGTAATATCAGATTTATAACTATATAGGGCAATTCTTCAATATCAAAATCATCTTCATATACAATCTCACCATAGGTATCAGATGAAACCAGGTTATTGCGGTGTTTATCAAAAATAAAACATTCATTACACCAGTATAAATGAACACAGTCAGTTCCATACAATGAAAAGGAAAAATCTTCTTCTTTGCCATCTAATATAAACACTACCCAATTTCTGCTGTCCTCTTCACTGTCATCTATGTAAAATTGTTCTCTGAAAATGGGCTGCAATAAATTTTTATACTTACTTTTAAGTTCACCTATGTTCATAAAGACCTCCCAAAGTTTTTGTTTGTCAGTCAGTTATTTAATTATTTTATCATACTGTTATAAAATTGTCGGGGTATATTTGTACCTATTTTAGAAAAAATTATTACAGTTCTTTAATGCCGACCTCCTCCAGCCAGCCTTGAAGTTTTTTAACAGTTAAACCGGTAAATTGGTATCTGATATTCTTTTGAGTGTATTTTTCATGTATCTCAATAGAAGGTGTCAATAATATTTTCCAAGTGTCATATCCTGCAATTTCCGATAAAGACAAATTCATGTACATATCACCTGTTATATTTCCCATAAAACATACACGCTGATTAGTTACACAAATTCTGCCATTCATTCCCATATGTCTGTTATATATTTGAGCACATCCCACTATAACTTCATTTTTTTTGAGTTTGAACTTTTCTTCTTCCTTTGTTATTTTGTTTTCTTTTGAATACTGAGTTTTTTCTTCTTTTTTAGATTTTTTAAATAAAGACTGTATAAAAATAATTATAAATATTACTAAAATAAACCGAATCATGCTGTCTAAAACCCAACTGACTTTACCATGTCGGTACATATCCAGTACATATACAGGATTTACTTCATAGTCCTTCTTCATTGTGTGGAGCATCCTTTTTTCTTCTGTGGTTGCATATCTTACATAACCTGTATGCAGCTTTTCACCCGGGCAAAGCATTAAGTAATCATCAAAATACACACATACATAGGTTCCGTCCTCCAATGGAGCCAAATAGTATGAGTTATAGTAGGCATTTATCAGCCAATGGCTTATTTTATCTGTATATTTTAGAGGATATGTAAAAAAAGTATATTCTGAAATTTCATGAGTTATTTTTCTGGAATTTGTGTGTTCTCCAGCATATCCCGGATCTCTCAGACGACCCAGCGGACATTGAATTAAATTGTTTTTTAATATTGTAGCTGGGGTATTTTTAAAATGAAAATCCTCTACTTCATTCTGAGTATGTATTATTTGAACAGACTGATCAGGTTTTTGACCCTGTTCTGTTCCTGTTTTAAGTCCCAAATCATAAAGCCACCCGCTAGGTACACTTATCCTTAACAAAAGTATAAATATACCTTCTAAAATATATAATATTTGTTTATGAATGGGCAGTCGAAAAAATAGCAATGGGGCTAAATAAGGATTTCGTTCTATATCCATATTTTTAATTCTCCTTTTAGAAATAAACATTGCTGAATTTTGATTATTATTGTTTAATACATATAATTTTTCATCTGTATTTTGCCGCTGTAATATTTATAAATTTAGTTTTCACCAAATAATTTTTCCAGCAGTGTATTTGTATATTGTGCAACTATTGCCTTTTTATCCCATTCAATCTTTTTTACTGCATCTGCATAATACAATATATTTTTTTCGGTGTCATAGGCAGCACGATATCCAAAAATAAAATGATCTTTTGTTTGTATAAAACCATCTCTCAAAACAGGCATCATGTCCTGCATTTTATTTTCTAAATCTTTTCCGTATTCCAGGTCAAAAATATATTCAGCAGCAGATTCCATACCCCTATCCATAAACTTAGAAATAAACAAATCTGCAAATTTATCTTCATCTTTAAGAGCAGGTGTATCATTATTAGCTATAAAAAAATGATATGTAAAATTTTTGTTCAGCATTTTATGTGCATAATAATTTTGATATGGATATTCTTCTATTTCAAATCCTTCGTTTTTAAGAACATCAACAAATCCCTGTACAGTAAGCGGTATATGGCAGTTATGAGTAAATACTGAATTTTCTTTAACAAATTTAAAGATTTTCAATGCTTCTTTTTTTGCATTTGACAAACACAAAATAAATAATATAATACCCGGTACTGCAAATACTGCTCCAATATAAAAAAAGCCCATAAATATAAAAATTAAAGCTAATACTAAAAAGAAAAGACTGGTAAAATATATCCAGTTAAAAAAACTTTTTTCCTTCATTATATAAATGTCCTTTCTGCTTTGATAGCTATACCGAAACAGCGGAAAATCTTATTCCATCAAAAGTTGTCCCATAATGCCTGTCCTTATGATTTATAATAAAGTTAAGTGCTTGGCTTTTATCAGTCAAAGGAATTGGATGTACTGTCAATATCTGTTCCTTTGGGAATGTGCAGCCGTATCATGCGAATACCCAGGAAATTTTCCTTTTGGCAAACAACAAATTTTACACCCTCTTTTTCCAAATTGTACATATGCTCACTGACATTCACCTCTTTGGTAGAACCATCATTTAACTTAACAGTCAATGTATAATTTGAATTTCTTTTTTTCTTGACAGGTATATGTCGATCTACCACCACAGCAGGATAATGTTCCACAGGTTTGGAAATTGCCAAATTTAAACCAAATGACATCACAAATCCTAACATCATAAGACTTAAAATCATTATGGCAAAATCATCTTGTTTTCGCATATGTTTTGGGGTTCGGATACAAAATAATGTAATCAATACAGCTGAAATAACTGCTGTCAAAAGCATAAATCTGCCGGTATCCATAATTTGAAGAATCCATTCCTCCCAAAAATAATAAGTCTGACCAAAAATCAGCAAATCCAACAGTAAAACAAAATTTATAGGGAATTTAATGTGCATGGCTTTCCATTCATCGGTTGTATCGGATTTTGCACCGCCTATCATAATTACCGGTGCAAAAGCTATATAATACAAAAACATAGGAATCGGAGAAAATGATGTCAGATAAATTGCATGGGATATTTTCAAATCCGCAAACAGATACAAAAGATATGGAACAACACTTCCAACAGCAAATAGCATAATCACAATTACAAGACCTAAGCGAATTACACCCAAATGATTATGCAATGGTGTGCGATACTCCTCACGCCACTGAGTGATATTTTTATTTTCAGTCTTATTCATAGACTGCTGTTCCATAGCGGGAGTAAGTGTTGACATCATATCAGTGCTTTCTATCCAGTCTGCAAATCGGGATGCACCTTGCATATTTGTTTCCACAGATGCAAGTTTTTTGCCGTGCCTGTCCAGTAAATGTATGGAGTGATTGACTGTCATTCTAACTGAAACAACCTGTCCGGGTTCAAAATTCCGCACCCGTCCAAAGCTGCTGATATACATAATAGAATTGTCCCTAAACACAAACAATGAGCGGTTACGCTGAGCTAACAACATCCAAGTACCAAGAAGTGTCAAAGGAATACCTACAAGTGCAAGAAAGAAAGTAAATCCCCCATCAAATGGGGAAGTTCCGGCACAGATAATGGCAAACACCATACATATAAAGCCAATAAGCCATTCTATCATACCGCAAATAATTATAACTATCTTTCGCTCCCGCATTACAACAATCGGATGTCGCCATTCCTCAGGCTCTCTGTGGCGGCACAGCAGCAATGCTAAACCAAAACCCAACAATATTAGCAGAAGTATAACAGCCACCACCATACCAATAGGTGAAATGGGGTCATCGGATATAAACAGCATTGACATAAGAAGCAGTCCAATTACTATTGTAATTCCACCGGTTACATAACATGGCCATTTATTACCCGGAACAGGCAGATTATTATCCGGTTCTAATTGTTTTCTCGGTACATCTGTATCTAATAATATGGGTTCTATTTCCGGTGGTTTTTCCAGCACCTGACTACAATGGGGACACTGAGAAACATATTCCATCTTTGGGAAATGACTTTTTTTGTCCAATGGAAGTGAGCAGCCGCATTTCGGGCAGACCCAATATTTAATGAATGTCTTTTTATGTATCAGTCCCAATAGAATAAAAGCTGCCAAGGGACACAAAAAAATAGGAATAACCCACCAAAGACTATTTGTCAAAATCATGGCAAGTATACAAGCACTGACAATTAAACTAACAAGGAACATAAACCGTGTACCAAGTTGTGCCGCCTTTTTTTTGGCGCCAATATAGGTTTCATTCCCGCTATCCATTCCAATCTGCTGCAACTGCAAAATAAACAATTCAATCAGCTCATAAATGTCATCTGAATCTCTCACTTCTTCGCTGGTAAATTCATCATACAGCTTTCTGTTTACATACAGTTTAGCCTTTTCCCTGTTTAGCTCTACCTTTCCATGGAGCAGAGTAATAGTAAGACAATTATCTGAAAAATCCATTTCATACTGAGGGTATTGTTCTTTCAGTCGGTCATAAAGTTTTTTTATCTCATTTGTATTATACATATAAAATCCTCTCCTTAAAAAAGCAAATACAGAAATATTTGTTAATTATCTTTTATTTTGTTCTTTGTAAATTATAAATTTGAGATAAAAAATCATTCAAATTTTCTGTTTGTTCAGCAAAACCATAAACCTTTTTAGATACACGGATTTTTATGATTGCTCCATCAGACAGATTAAGAAATATTTTATATTGCAAAGGAATCAGGCACTTTTTTACCTTAACCTTTCTAATACTGTTTAATGAAATTCGTCTATATCCTGTTAAATTTAAACGACCCCATTGTAACATTGCAATTAATAATGCAGTATCTGTCAAACCAAAGTATCCAAATTCGCGATCCCTTTTTTGGAGCAGTGCTCCGTATATAGGTGCTTTTAAGGTTTCTCCCTTTTCCAAAAGAGTAGACAGAGCATGACTCATCTGTTCATAAAATGTCCTTTCACTC
>JAHHUA010000052.1 GCA_020024235.1 Oscillospiraceae bacterium | reverse complement strand
GAATAAACCTGTTATAATCTGTGGGGATTTAAATGTTGCTCATAAGGAAATTGACCTTAAAAATCCCAAAACAAACACCAAAAATGCAGGATTTACCATTGAAGAAAGAAATAAAATGACCAAGTTTTTGGACAGTGGATTTATTGACACCTTCAGAAAAATTTACCCGGACAAAGAAGATGCTTATTCATGGTGGAGCTATATGTTCAAAGCCAGAGAAAAAAATGCCGGTTGGAGAATTGATTATTTTCTTATTTCGGATAGACTGGGTGATAAACTAAAAGAGGCAAAAATTCACAGTGATATTTTTGGCAGCGATCACTGCCCTGTATCAATAGATATTGATTTGTAAATTTATGCAGTAAAACCATAAAGAAAATACACATTATTACGGAAAGCACCTTGCAAAACACTTTGTAATATATTGCAATTTTCTTTGTGTAATACTATAATATTAATTATTATAATTATACTTAAATTTCAGGAGGCTTTTATGAGAAAAACAAAGATTATTTGTACATTAGGTCCTGCTTCAAACAACGAAGAAACCATATCCCAGCTTATAAATGCCGGAATGGATATTGCCAGATTTAATTTTTCCCACGGCGACCATGAGGAACATTTGGCAACATATAAAATCGTGGAAAAAGTGAGAAAAAATTTCACTAAACCTGTAGCTACACTTTTAGATACAAAAGGCCCTGAAGTAAGACTTTGTAAATTCCAAAAGGGAAAAGTTACCTTACAAACAGGTTCTCAGTTTGTTTTGAAAAACGATACAGAAATCATCGGAGATGAAAATGGCTGTGCTATAACTTATTCTGAGCTTTATAAAGATGTAAAAATCGGAAGTACCATTTTGGCTGATGACGGGCTCATAGAACTGAAAGTAAAAGAAATAAACAAAATGGATATTGTTTGTTCTGTAATTAATGGCGGAGATCTGTCTGACAAAAAAAGCATAAATGTACCGGGTATAAGTCTTTCACTTCCATTTGTCAGCGAAAAAGATTATGAAGATATTATTTTTGGAATAAAAACAGGATTTGATTTTATTGCAGCTTCCTTTACCAGAACAGCCGATGATATTTTGAAAATAAGAAAGATTTTGGAAGACAACGATTGTCATACAATTAAGATTATTGCAAAAATCGAAAACAGTCAGGGTGTGGAAAATATTGACGATATCCTCAGGGTTTCTGACGGTGTAATGGTGGCAAGAGGGGATATGGGTGTGGAAGTTCCTATTCAAGATGTGCCTATTATTCAAAAAATGATGATAAAAAAGGCATATATGGCAGGAAAACACGTTATCACAGCTACTCAGATGCTGGATTCCATGATGAGAAATCCAAGACCCACCAGAGCCGAAGCTGCCGATGTGGCAAATGCGATTTATGACGGAACCAGTGCAATTATGCTGTCAGGTGAAACTGCCGCAGGCAAATACCCTGTAGAATCCGTAAAAACCATGGCAACTATTGCCAAAAGAACTGAAGAGGATATAAACTATAAATCTTCGTATTTCAGCAATGATGAAAATGTTTCTTCTTCATTAAGCGATGTTACCAATGCTATAAGTCATGCAACCTGTACTACAGCTTATGATTTGGATGCAGCGGCTATTATAACCGTAACTCATTCCGGTCATACTGCCAGAATGTGCAGCAGATTCAGAATAGATAAACCTATTATAGCCTGTACACCTTCCGAACATACTTTCAGGCAACTGAGTATGTCCTGGGGAGTTACGCCGCTTATGGTGGATTACAGAGATAATTACGAAGATTTATTTAATCATGCAGTGGAGGAAACTTCCAAAGCAGGATTTGTCAAAGATGGGGAACTGGTAGTTTTGACTGCCGGTGTACCTATAGGCATAGCAGGCACCACCAATCTTCTTAAAGTACAGATGGTGGGAAATGTCATTGTCAGCGGAAAATCACTGGTAAACAAAAGCATTATTTCTCCGGTATGTGTATGCAAGGACGAAAAAGAAGCTTTGAGCAGATTTCGTTCGGGGGATATACTTGTAATTACAAAGGCAAGTGAAAAAATTCTTTCTGTTTTGCAGAAAGCAGCGGCTGTTATTACAGAAAATCCCGACGAAAATTCCTATGAGGCAATAGTGGGCAAGGCTTTGGATATTCCAGTGATAATCGGAGCTAAAAGTGCCTGTTCCATTCTTAAAAACGGAAGTACAGTTAAAGTTGATGGTGAAAAGGGCATGATTTGCAACTGTGCCGCTGATAAATAAAAAATAAGGAGTTAATTTAAACAATGCAAATTTTTAACAACAAATTTACTAAGAAGTTATTATGTACTGTTTTGGCATTGGGAATAATTATGTCATTCTCATCCTGTTCAGACAAAAATGATGTAAGTGACAATTCATCGGATATATCTTCTTCTCAGTCCTCAAAACCAGGTTCTGATTCTTCCAAAGATAAGGACAGCAGCCAAAAAGATAATTCTTCAAAGGAAGATGAAAAAGATAATGCTTCAAAAGAAGCTGCAAAAGAAGAAATCAAACTTGTAAATGACAAAATAAAAAAGGCTCAGGAAATAAATACCGATGTAGTGGGTTGGATTACAATTCCAAACACCAAAATAAACGATGAAATTATTCAAGCAAATGATAATGAGTTTTATCTTAGACGGGATATAACCAAAAATTACAACTGGTATGGATGCTACTATGCCGATTTTGAATCCGTTATGAAAGATGAAAAATCTCTGTCGCCAAATACTGTAATTTATGGTCATAATATGGAGGACAGACCAAACGGGAAAAAATTTGCCCAGCTTTTTAATTATCTTGATGAAGATTTTGCAAAGAATAATCCTTATATTTATATTTACACACCTGATAACAGAATGGTTTTTCAGGTATTTGCGGTTTATTATACAGAAACAGCCTTCAGATACCATTATGTAGACCCTATTAAGGATTCAGCTAAAGTAAACAAAAAAATAACTATTAAAGACATTGCAGATGAAGCTAAACTGCGTTCACAGATGATTTATGATGTTGATGTAAACAATGATGATAAATTGCTGACACTTTCCACCTGCACATATAAATACGGCGGTGAAAAAAATGAGGAACAGCGTTTTGTAGTTCAGGCAAGACTTCTCCGTGAAGATGAAAAAGAACAGAAAACTGTTTCTGTAAAGAAAAATCCTTCACCTAAGGAACCTAAATTCTCTAAGGAATACAAATAATTTTACAAAAAATAATAATCCGAGGAGTTAAATTAAGCAATGGAGTTTTTAAAAAATGAATTAATGAGGAAAATACTGAGCTTTGTTTTGACAGCGGGAATTATTTTATCCTTTTCCGCCTGTAACAATATAAACAATAACGATTCTTCCAAGTCAAGTTCCGAAAGCAGTTTGCCAAACAGCCAAAATACTATAAATAACAGTTCTTTGGAGGAAAACTCAAATGACAGCGAACCTTCCGAAAAAAATATGACTGAAGATGACTCCATAAGAAACAAACTCAAAGATGCCAATGCTGTAAATTCCGATGCAGTAGGCTGGATCAAAATTCCGAACACTAAAATTAACAATGAAATTTTGCAGTCTACTGACAATGATTTTTATTTGCGAAGGGATATTTCCAAGGAATATAACTGGTATGGCTGTTACTATGCTGATTATGAATGTGTGCTGAAAGACAGAAATTCATTAAAGCCAAACACTATAATTTACGGCCACAATATGGATGATAAACCCACAGGCGAAAAATTTGCCCAGCTTTTAAATTATCTCAATGTGGATTTTGCCAAGAAAAACCCATATATTTATGTGTATACTCCAAGTGATAAACTGGTTTTTCAGGTGTTTGCGGTTTATTATACAGATACTGGTTTCCAGTATCATTTAATAGACCCTGCCAGAGATACAGCAAAGTTCAACAACAAAATGACACTTAAAGATATTGCCGATGAAGCCAAAAAACGGTCACAGCTTGTTTATGATGTAGATGTAAACGACAATGACAAATTGCTTACTCTCTCCACCTGTACATACAAATACGGAGGCGAGAAAAATGAGGAACAGCGTTTTGTAGTTCAGGCAAGACTTCTTCGGGAGGGTGAAACCGAACAAGAATCCGTTTCTGTAAAGAAAAACCCAAAACCCAAAGAACCTGTGTTTTCTAAGGAATATGAGTAAATAATTAAACCCCATAAAACTCAGCATATAATCTGTAATCTGCGGAAAAATACTTACAGATTATAAGTATAAACAACAAACAAAGCGGAGGGAAGATAAATGAAAATTAAAAATGTTGTTTTGGGAATATTAGCTTTAACAGTTGTTACAGGTATGTTTAGCGGGTGTGGACAAGAACCGACTGTTTTAGAGCAATCAAGTGTTTCTGAATCATCACAGGAAAATTCAGAGCCAATAATTGAAGAAACAGTGGTATCAAACTATCTCAGAGGCTGGTATGATTCCGAAAGCGAAAATGCCCGTAAATCCATAGATGAAATTTTAGATACCGAGGTATATAAGGCATCAGAGGAAAAGAAATTTGGACTTACGGTATATAAAGCTCAAAATAAACCAGATGTAATAATATCAGGGGATAAGGTTATCAATGTTGATGACTTGTTGACAGACACCGAAAATATCAGACATGAGATTGACAATGAACTTTTATATATTGTTTCATCAGCCAATGACGCAGATAAATTAATAGAAAGATATAATGAAGCAACAGCACTCAACAAACTTGCAACAGAACATGAGGAATTTGATAAAATCAGTGTAAAAGACAGAGAAACTGCCCATAAAGCCGAATTTGATAAACTTATGGCACTGGATAAAGAAACTAAAATGTGTATAGACGGTTTGTTATCCGAGATTCCATTTACCAATAATATGGATTTAGGTAAACTGTATGAATTAGGCTATCTTAAAAATATGAAAGTATTAAACAGCAGTGTGGAAGACCAAACATTGACAATAGAAATTTCCGCTGTACTGGATAAATATGAAATAACTTTTAAAGGCAACGGAACCAATTTGACAGCTATTGAAACAGACTCAGGCAGTTTTGAAATTCCCGAGGATATAGTTTTTGCAGTTGACAAGGAAGGATTTACTCTTAATTTACCTTGTGAAATGTACTGTGATGTACTGGGGTATGATATAAGAATGGTTAATGATGTATATGTTCATATGGTTACAGATAATGTAAATATCTTTAAACCGGAAAACATGGTACATAATTATCATATACAGTCGGTAAATGTACAAGCCCAAATTGAAGATTTAAAGGAAAATCTGGAGGATATCAATTTAAAACTTAAAGCTTTTGCAGAAAAAATAAACAAAATTGTAGATGAAAACGGAAACCCCAAAGCATGGGATAAGATGACACCGGAAGAACAGCAGATTGTAATGGACTACTTAGATGCCTTAGAAGAATATTTGAGTAATAAAGACTACGGCGGAACCAAGAACGAAGACGGCACAGTAACCCCACCAATTGGCCAACCATTCCCATGGGAAAAGGGAGGTATACAGCAACCGGGAGATGCCGAAAAGCGGTGGAAAGAAAAGGGTGGATATAACAATATGGACGGGGAAAGCACATTTACATGGGATGACGTTGATAAAATTAGAAAGAATAAGGGCGGCAAGTAGGTGATAGTATGAATAGAAGCAGTATTAAGAAAGTAGTATCGGTAATACTATCCTTAGTTATGGTATCCTCTACAGCAGTAACAAGTTTTGCAAATGAAGTTAATGCAGATAATATTATAAACCAGAAACTGGAGTATAAGGGGAGATATTGGAGTTTACATAACGGTCAGGAGTTCGGCTGGCAGATAGAGTGCTATGTAGCAACCTCTGAGGACGGTAAACTTAACCATAGTAAGAGTTTGAGAGACCCAAGTAATGCTAAGTTTGTTGGAAGATGTGCAGCTATTGAGGGAAACGGTTCAACTGTAATGCCTAGTATACTAAGAACAGAGTCTGTGGAAATAGGTCTAGGATACAGCAGCTTACCGCCAACAACAACCAGTATACTGACAAGAAGTGGAGCCAGAAGTATAGGATTTCCAGACCCATTTACCCAAGGGGGAGAGGTACTTAGACAAGACCTGCGAGTAAACTCTCCTGCTATGCAATCAGTATGGAAAATGCTGGAGGCAGATGGCGTTTTAGGCAGAGTGGCTAGTGCAGTACACCCGAAAGTTTTAGAAAAAGCTATATCTATGGGTAAAGGTCCGCAGGTCTTGAAACCCAATCGAGATAATAACGAACAATACCCATGTCCCGTGGAATACGCTTTCGTAATAGTTCCACTGGCATATATACACATAAGACCGGACACCCGCTCAGCAATTAATCTTAATCAGGAGCAATGGATAGGTGCATGGGACGGAGCAATAATGAATAACTTATCCTGCCAAACCTCCGACCCCAACCTAGTTGATAGAGTTAGAGAAATAAAAAATCCCGAATATTTTATTCGGGATTTTTATTTTATAACATATTAAAATTCTGTTTTGTGGCTTTGGCGAATTATACCTAAACGATATGCCTGCAAAAGCAGCATAAGGTCATCTATTTGCTGGCGAAGTTCCTTACCTGTATCAGTATCTCCTACAGTTTTGCGTTTTTCCACGGTTTCAAAAATATGGCTTTTGGAAATAATGTCAAAGTCATTTTTTATTGCGTGTTCTGTGGAGTCAAAGGGCTGATGACTTACAAGTCTTAAACAGTATGAATTGTAAATAAGGGTATATCCGGCAATTCCCGTGGTTTTCTGATAATGTTTGCAGAAACCTCCATCTATGTTTATAAGTTTGCCATTGGCTTTAAAAGGGCTTTCTCCTTCTTTTGTTTTGACAGGCACATGACCGTTTATAATATGGGAAGAATAGGGGTCTAAATCAAATTCAGCCAAAATTTTACGGCAATATTCAGGGTCATTAGTGAAGGTGTAATAGGGGTCTTTCTTTTCTTTCCATACTCTTTCGTCTGAAATTTCCGCTCTTTCAAAAGTTGTCATAGCGTGTCTGCCAAACAACGGAGAATGTTTTCCGCACCAAAGATACCATATAAAATCAAGGCCCCTTTGTCTTTCAGGTGTACCCTGTGGCATAAAGAAAGCGGCTTTTGCCATTTCATCGCAGTAGTCCATAAGTTTTTTACCGCTGACAGGGTGATTGCCCTCAAAGTCTATTTCGGTAAAAGTACCGTCCTCATTCATAGGTATACAGCCATGAAAAATCAAATTGGAGTTATAGCATTTATACATACTTCCCTTTGAATAGAGGAATGACACATGACGCTGTAATTTTTCACTTTGCATAAAAGCTCTTTTAAGTTCATTTATAACAATTTCTTCGTCGGCAGTCAGCTTATAGGGGTGTTTGGGGTCTACGGTAGGCATATCGGCGTCCATAATTTGATGTTCCACACCGTCAATAATAACTGTGCTTTTTTCAAAATTTATTTTGTCCAAAAGCAGGCGGGATTCCATTTCAAATTTAGGATTGCGGGCAATTATTTGTCCCTCCATTTTAAATAGGATAATTGTAATGGCTTTTCTCATTTTTGCGATAAGAAGTTTGTCATAGTCCCCAAAATGTTCGCTGTCATTTACAGCTTTAAAACACTTGCAGTCCCCATTATAGGTTTTTTCCGCAAATGTGATAAGGGGACGCAGACTTATTCCGTAACCTATTTCCAATAAATCCAATGCGGAAAAACGCAGACAGATATTAAGCACATTGCTGATACAGGCTTCACTGCCGGCAGCGGCACCCATCCATAAAATATCGTGATTGCCCCATTGTATATCAACACTATGGTGGTTCATAAGTAAATCCATAATAATATCCGGTCTTTCACCTCTGTCAAAGATGTCGCCCACCAAGTGGAGTCTGTCTACAGCAAGGCGTTTTATAACATCTGCTAGGGCAATGATAAATGCGTCAGCTCTGTCAATTTCTATAATTGTGGAGATAATTTCATTGTAGTAGCTGTCTTTGTTTTTTCCGTCATGGCTGGCATGAAGAAGTTCATCTAAAATATAGGCAAAATCCTTTGGCAGAGCTTTGCGGACTTTTGATCTGGTGTATTTAGTGGAAACCAAACGGCAGACTTCTATTAATTCAATGAGAGTTTTTCTGTACCATGCGTCTAAATCTTCGATATTATCCATATCGTCTTTTATGAGAGCCAGTTTTTTAGCGGGATAATAAATAAGTGAGGCCAGTTGTTTTCTTTTTTCCAGTGGCAGAATATCTTTATAGAGCATATCTATTTTTTCGTGTATAACCCCGGAAGCACTGTTTAATATATGAATAAAAGCCTCATGTTCGCCATGTATATCACTGACAAAATGCTCTGTGCCTTTGGGAAGATTTAATATGGCTCGGAGATTTATTATTTCTGTGGATACACTTTGCACATTGGGAAAAGTTTTGCTAAGTGAGTTTAAATATTTAATATTTTGATTGATTTTTTCCGTAAGTTCCAAAATAATCACTCCTGTAAAAAATATATATTTATATTTTATCACATTAAGGTCAATGTTTAAAGAAAAATTTTTAAAAAATGTGTAATTTGAACAAATTTAAACAAAAAAATCCGCCGAAAAATCGGCGGATTTTTTCTATTTAAAGAATATTTCTTTTCCAAATTCTTTTTGCAGCCCTGATATTATATTTTTATTGCTGCCTGAATAAACTATAAGCTCTGTTTCGGTTTTAAAAAAATGTGGCGGTTCATTCCAGTTGTATGTTATTACTTTGTTGGTGGGATGTAAAACTCCGTCTATCATCATAGGTATTGTAAATTTATATCCTCCATCACTTATTAATTTAAGCTGTTTATTTAACTGATTTGTATCTTCCATATAATAAACTCTTATATCAATACCGCTTTTTTCACTGTCTGAAATAATACCGTCATAGTTCATAGGCTCTGTATGGTCATATTTTCTGAATTTTACTTTTGCCTTTACTATGTCATTTATGCTATAAAAACGATCCGCAAATTGCTTGTCAAAATCACCTAAAACATCATCTACAGTAAATTCAGCTGTTACATAATTATCGGAAATTTTTTTAACAATTCTGTATTTTCCGTGCAGGAGAGGAGATTTATAAATACCACTTAATGCGATAACTTCATTGTTTGTCTGATGTGGATAAATTATATATTCCTCATCTGTAAAAGCGGGGGCATCGTTTTCATATTCAAGATATTGTTCCCATTTTCCGCTGCGGAAATTATATTTTTCCAAAGCATAATCCGAACCATAAGAAAGTTCTTCATCGGTATTGTTGGTGATTGTAATTTCCAGTTTTTTAACATTTGGAGTATAAGAATTTCTGGTTAAAGAGGAGTATACTTCATTTATATCCCATAAAAACTGTTCTTCACCTATTCTGAATTCACAGAAACTGTAATTTTTGTTTGCAAATATAACTATACGGTATAATCCCTGTATATCATGTGTACCCTGCATAGATTCCAAAAAATCTGAAATATCAGCGGTTAAATAGGTGCTGGAGCCTGAGTTAATTACATTATTTGATTTTAATTCCAAAGGTGAATATTTGGAATTTCTTTGATTTATAAGACTTTGCCATTTGCCTGATGACTCATTATATTTTTGAAGTTCAAAATTTTTAGGAAGTGTTATATTATATCTGCCATCATTTACAGCTTTAAAATTAATAGTTTCCGTATCGGTTCCATATACATCTTCATTGGGTATCAAAGTCAGATTGGGTCGGTTTGCCTCACGTTTTTGGCTTCTATTAGATGAAGTTGGAGCTGATGAAGATGCAGTGGTAACTTTTGAAGAAACAGCAGAGGATTCCACCGGCTTGGAAGTAATTGTTTGGGAGGAAACAGAAGAATTTGAAGATGAATTTTGAATACCCATAGAGCTTTCTTCTTCACTGCTTTGACTGTTTTCGTTTTTTTCCGCTGAACTTTCAGAAGAACTTGTATCTTCTGAATTTTGGGAAATATCAA
Organism: Oscillospiraceae bacterium; assembly: GCA_020024235.1. Lineage (GTDB taxonomy): Bacteria > Bacillota > Clostridia > Oscillospirales > Ruminococcaceae > JAHHUA01. The sequence goes on along the minus strand of JAHHUA010000052.1, from coordinate 1,017 downwards.
TACTTCCTGATGTGTTTTCCGAAGGATTTTGCCCGCAGGAACTTATAATCAAAGAAAAAGACAAAATAAGCAATAAAATTTTATATTTCATATAATACCTTCTTTCTTTTGACACAGATGTTTTATATAATAAAAGTGTATCATTTAAAAGAAATTATTGCATAGCTGCTTTAAATCGCGGCAAAAGCCCGATTTTGCTGCCGGCAGGTGGAAAATAAATATTATTTCCCGGGTATTCGTTGGCTTCTATAAGACAAACATCATCATGGGAAATTGCCACATCCCAGCCCACATATCCAACCTGAGGAACAACAAGAGCAGCTTTTTTTACAGTTTCCAGTGCTTTATCAAAGTGGGGAATTTTAAATCCTTCAATAGACTCATGGGTCATAGGATGACAGTCATATACATTTCCTTTGGAGTCAAATGCCTTGTTGTCAATAATTCCTGTTTCGATATCAATGGTAGCAGCTATTCCGCCGTTACTAAGATTGTCAACCACTTTTCCGTTGCCCATTCTAAGAGCAGCAAAAACAGGTGTAACTTTTGAGTTTTTTAATATTGTAACAATACGCACTGTATTTAAAGATTTGGGATAAATTCTGGCAAGTTCTTCATGCTGTACAACAAAAGTGTCAATTAAATTCAGGTTATCTTTTTTTAAACGGTTATATAAGGAGTTTAAATCAGTTTCTGGAGTTATGGAAATAATTTCAATTCCTATGCCGCATATTCCGTCCACAGGCTTTGCCACAAATTTATCTGATTTTGAAACAAAATCTTCAAATTCTTTAAAACTGCATTTAGTGAGATCCAGCCAATCCCTGTGTATAAACTCTGCAAAACGCTGATTAAATGTAGTTTTATTTTGAAAAATATGCCAATATTCTTTATCATTTAAAGCACTGACAATTTTATTATTTTCTCCTCTTGTTACATAGGTAGCTCGTTCTTTGGAGTTTAACTCATAAAATTTATATTCATAATAATCCGTATAACCTGCCAAATATTTAAATC
>JAHHUA010000051.1 GCA_020024235.1 Oscillospiraceae bacterium | reverse complement strand
GGTGGTTGTCTGTTTCGCACGTTTCGTGCTCAACTGTCTAAAGACTTAATAAAAAGCCACTGACTGTGTCAGTGGCTTTTTTTACGCAAAAATGCTTATTTATTTTTCAGGTGATGCACTATTTTAAAACCCTGATTTATCGTTCTGACATATATTGCTGTATTTAATAAGAAGTCAATTTTTGTATTTGTGTATTTTCATATTCTTTATTTTCTAAAACAGTGAATATAGATTTTTTGTCTTTTGGGGATTTACCTTTATTCTTTTTCAGTTATATTTCAAAGCCTCAATGCTTGCAAAAATTTTATAGGAATATCTGCCATTTTCACTTTCTAGTTCATAAATATCATAGGACTTCTCCATACTGTAATAAGCAGTACGCAAATACATTTTTGCAATTTATAATGATTTAAAAGGAAGGTTTCATCTTTCCAATCCACACTTTTAGTCATGTTCAATACAAATATATTGTTTACAAGTTCCGCAAACATACTAAATGTGATTTTTCAGACATTCTATGGGATTTAACAGTGATGTTATTCTGTTTTTGTTAATATAATATTTATTGTACATCTTTAAATTTCACTTTCCCTTTAGTTTTCCTCCTATAACTGTATTTTTATATATAACCGCTCTTCATAATATTCCGCTGTTATTTTACCCCCACATTTTTCTGTCAGTATTTTAGCTATGGAAAGCCCCAACCCTGTGGAATTTCTTCCTGATTCCACAGTATAAAAACGGTCAAAAAGTCGTCCTACCTCCACTGATGTTAAAGCTTTTGCCCTGTTGGAAAAAGTTATTGTTCCTTCTGTTGTCAATTTTGCAGTCAAGTCACCATCAGAATATTTGACTGCATTATTGATGATATTGGAAAAAATTCGATTAAGCACTGCTTTATCCAATATTCGCCAAACAGGCTCTTCCGGAAGTGAAATTTCAGGAATAATGCCTTTTTCCTGCATAATACCATAAAAGGAAAGGAGATTATCCTCCAGCACTCGACTAAGATTTAACTTTTCCGGGACAAGTTCTTCCTGTGTATGAATAATACTGTAGCGAAATAACTCCTCAGTAAGAGATTTTATAGACTCAGTTCTTTCTTTAATCTGATTTAAATACCTTTGAAGTGTTTCGCTTTTTTCCTCATTTTCCATCAAACTGAGATAACCGCAAATTGCTGTTAAAGGTGTTCTAAGGTCATGGGAAATATTTGTAACGGCTTCTTTAAGTTCTCTGTCGCCACTTTGAAACCGAAGTCTTTCTTTTCTCAGCTGACGAAGCTGAACATTTATATCTGCTGCAAGTTTTCTCATATATCGGTCTCTGGTAGAAATTGAGATAAGTGTGTTGGTATCTGTTGTAAGTATATCATTAAATCCCTTTGTAATTTCTTCTATGGATTTATGCAGCAAATAAACCTTTACTAATAATGTAAAGATAATTAAAAGTAATATTACAATGATAATTAACAACAGACTATTCATAATTACCTCTTATTTTATATCTTTCTTATTTAATAGCTGAATACCGCTTACAATAGTCATAATCGTAAGAACAACAGCTATAATCGGATTACGCCAATCAAATGCCAATCTTTTGTCCAAACTCATCAAAGCGGAGCCATGAGGAATAATTAGTGTTACCCATTCAAAAACAGTGCGAATTGTACCGGATAAATATTTACTGTTTGCTTCGCCTTTTTTTAGTTCAAAGCCTCCATCAGGAAGGGGCACGACACGATTCACAAATTCCGGCTGCATATATTGTGAATAAAACATCATACCAATTAAGATAATTAAAAATGCAACTAATAAACTAACTACCACATTGCGGGCTTTGTTGCTGTCCAACATAGCCAATAGCACAAATAACGACACATACTCTATAAGTATCAACAATATGTTAAAAACTCTCCAATGTAGCTGTACATAGGTAATAACTGAACTTCCTACCAAAGGTAATCCCACTGTAATAACTGCAAATAAATAAGCTCCCACAAAAAATATCACAGCCATGTATGTTGTCAGCAAATAGGAAAGATAAATCCCGCTTTTGCTATGACCGGCGATTAGTTTATTGCGGATTGTTCCGTCTGAATAGTCTGTACCAATAAAGAAACAAGCAAAAACGGCAATTACAGCAGGGAGAAACATAATTGGCAAATAAAAGTATGTATGTGCATTATATTCCAGCCACCCATGTCCCAAATTTCTTGTATTGATAGCTACTAATGTATAGGAAAAAACTCCAAATGCAAAGCAAAAAGTTTCCAGTACCCAAAAGATTTTACTTTTCCAAAGTCGTGAAAAGTTAGCAAAAATTAGATTACGCATCATATTCCCCCTTTATTTCAAGTCCTTTTTGTCAAATACTGTAATTCCTGTAAAGGTGAATATCAAAATAATTGTTGAGGAATATAAAATCATAATAAAATAATCTATCTTTTCTTCATTTGACATTTGAATTGCCTGTCCGGTAGGCAAAAAATCCCTGACAAAAGTTAGTATTTTTCGTGTATTTCCGCTGACATAGGCGGGATTGTACTGAGGCTCCTGTTTTTTCACATTTACCTTTCCGTCTTTTTCAACAACAATATCAGCGCCTTGAATAATTTCCGGTTCACACAGCTGATTATAACAGGAACTGCCTAACATCAACATACATAAAAACACACAAATAATTGAAATTATTGAATTTGTTTTGTTTGTAATCAGCATTGAACAAGCAGTAAACACAGCTGTAAATGCAGAAATCATAAAAAAAGCAACCAGTGTATACTCAGCTATATTGATAGGGTTTTTAAAAATTCCGTAACATGGAATACCAATTAAAAGCATAGGTATAATCCAAGCAATATTCAAAATCCAACCTGCAGCAGTGCTGACCAAAAAGTCGGAAAGATAAATTGCCCATCTGTGATGACCGGAAATTACCCTGTTGCGCATGGTTCCGTCGCTGTACTCCCTGCCAATAAACAATCCTGTAAAAATAGCACACAAACCGCCTATCAGTGGATAATGCTGAACAAAAAGCATATCCAAAACGGGAAGTTGAAAATCGGGGTTTTGTATACTTTCAATCAGTGGCGCAAGTAACTGTATAACCGACCAAAAAAACATTAAAAAAATCGAAAATATAAAGAATTTTTCTTTTTTTAGTTTGGCAAAATTAGCAAATATCAAATTACGCATTTTTTTTACCTCCCACTAAGTTCATATAGAAACCTTCAAGACTTTCGTCCTGTTCCTGCATGGAGATAATCTCACAGCCGTATGGAGATAGTTTTTCTGCCAGTTTAGACACATTCACTTTTTCAAAAATATCTGCCTGAGTTTGGGAATCCACTTTGTATTCCACTGCCATTTCATCAAGTACAATACAAAGAGCTTTTGTATCTGTAACAGTAATATGTATTTTCTTTCGGCAGGCAGCTTCCAGTTCTTTGGCACTAAGCTCCTTCACCATACATCCTTCGTCAATAATGCCGTAATGGGTAGCAAGTCTGGAAAGTTCATCTAAAATATGACTGGAAATCAGCACAGTAATATTTCTTTCTCGGTTAAGTTTTAAAATCAGTTCTCTTATTTCAATAATACCTTGGGGGTCAAGTCCGTTTATGGGTTCATCCAAAACCAGAAAATCCGGATCTCCCACCAGTGCTATTGCTATTCCAAGGCGCTGACGCATACCAAGTGAAAAATTTTTAGCTTTCTTCTTTCCGGTATTTTCCAAACCTACAAGCTTTAATAAATCTTCCAAACCATCATCGGACGGAAGTCCCAAAATCAAAGACTGTTGTTTGAGGTTTTCTTTTGCAGTCATTTCCATATAAATTGCCGGAGTTTCCACCACAGCACCCATGCGGCGTCGGGATTTTTTAATTTCTTTTTGTTTAAAATCAATTCCATACAGTGAATAAGTACCATTGTCAGGAGTTTGAAGCCCGCAAATCAAGCGAATAAGTGTGGTTTTACCGGCACCGTTTTTACCTACAAAACCATAAATAGCCCCTTGAGGGATATGCATAGTTAGTCCATTCAATGCACGAAATTTTCCATAGTTTTTTGTTAAATTTTGTGTTTCTAAAATATAATTCATATTTACTGCCTCCTTTTATGTTTTTAGTTTAACAGGCAATGGTCAAGAAAGCAGTCAAGATAATCGTCAAGATTTCGTCAAGATTTATGTTCTGCCAGCTTAAATCCAATACCCCAAACAGTTTCTATGTAATCTTTGCTGCTGACATCCTGTAATTTTTTCCGAAGATTGGATATATGCTGCTTTAAAGAACGCTCTGTACAGTCAGGTGTATCTAAACTTATTTGGTCAAGCAAAATACCTTTTGACAAAACCTGTGTAGGATTTTGCATTAAAAGCTTTAAAATAGCATACTCTGTTCTGGTTAGTGAAACAGGTGTATCACAAACAGAAACAGACATAGCTTTGGTGTCCAGCTTTAAATCTCCATAATATAGAATTTTTGTATCATAATATCTTGCTGCATTGCGAAGCTGTACTGCAATACGAGCCAATAATTCTTTGGTATCAAAAGGTTTGGTAATATAATCCACAGCACCACCCAGTAAAAGTGATACTTTATCCTGTACATCTACCTTGGCACTAAGGACAATTACCGGAATATCTTTGATATGAGAAAGCACTTCCTCACCGGAAAGTCCCGGCATCATAAGATCTAACAATATAAGATTTGGGTTATTTTGTGAAAGAAGATACAGTGCTTCTGTTCCCGAATAAGCTCTCAGTGTATTATAACCCTCTCTATGTAAAATTTCCTCCAAAACATTTCCGATATGTTCATCATCATCTATAATGGCAATCGTTTGCATTTTACATAAATCCCCTTTCATTTGTTATGCTTGTATATATTTTTAATCACTGTTATAATTAATATATTAAGTTTTTTATTTGTATCTTCACTTCTGTGTTTATATTATACTTCCCCAATAAAAAGAAAACAAGAATAAAGCATATGAAACTTTGAAATTAAAAAATATCTGTTTTATGGTTAATTGCTCTAAATAAAGTAAATAGAAAAATTTATAATTCTATGTTATAATCAGACTAAATATAAAGATATAAAGGAGATAATATATGAACTTTGATACTTTTAAATCCATAGTTGAAAAAATAAAAGTTGAATATCCATTGCTTATGGAATTGGAGCATGATAAAATCCCTAATGAAAAAGAAATTTTTGAATTTCAAAGGCAATATAAAATACAGTTACCCGAAAAATATATTCAGTTTCTGTTAAATTACGGCGGCGGATATTTTGGATATGCAAATATATATTCATTGGATAAGGACAGCTGTTTTTATCTGTGCAATTATAATGAAAAAATGGATAAATTCCTTTATATTGCTGATAACGAATGTGGTGATTATTATGCACTGCCTGTTGAACAGGGAATATGTAAAGACTATGTTGTATTTTACAACCATGATGATGATAAATATTACAGTACGGAATTTTCCGATGTACTTGAATACCTTGTAAAAACAGGATTTAAAAAGTAAAACTATCACTTAATAAAACAGGAGAAAAAAATGAAAATTAAAAAAATTTTTCCGCCGCTTATTATGTGGTTTATATTTGAAATCATAGCGGTAACATTGTGGCTTACAATGGATAATATATTTTATCTTTTTAATTTTTCCTATATTGGTACAGCCATTGCAGTGGGATTAATACTGTATAACCTAAAGAAAAAGTATGCCAGAAATGTAGTACAGTTTGCAGTCGGGATATATATGCTTGTATATTTAGGTTTCCTATGCCGTGAAAATATGCAGATAGAAGGCTTTTGGTATTATCTTTTACTCGGTGTATTTGAGGCAGCTACAATTCATTATGCCATTGCAAAAATTTTCGGACCGCTGGTATTTGGACGGGGGTGGTGCGGCTATGCCTGCTGGACTGCAATGATATTGGATTTACTCCCCTTTAAAACTCCTGAACTTCCCCGCAAAAAATGGGGATTTATCAGATATTTTATATTTGGTGCTTCTCTTATATTTGTAGGTATACTTTTTATTTTTAAAATACCCGGCAAAGAAGAAATTATGTGGTGGAGTTTTATCATTGGAAATATCCTTTACTATACAGTCGGGATTGCTTTAGCTTATATATGCAAAGACAACAGAGCTTTTTGTAAATACATTTGTCCTATTACAGTTTTCCTTAAACCTATGAGTTACTTTTCACTTTTTAGAATTAAAGTAGATGAAAACAAATGTATCTCCTGTGGAAAATGTGAAAGAGTATGCCCCATGAATGTACAGGTTCCATGCAATTCACGAAAAAAGAAAAATGCAACTGAATGTATTTTGTGTATGAAATGTGTTGATGAATGTCCAAAAAAAGCTTTAAAATTATGATATGTTAAAGGCGGGAAAGCAAAAAACTTTCCCGCTATTTTTATTTTCAATGAGTGGAAAAAAATATATATGTCAGAAAAAACTGATAACTTAATATATTTTACATATATACTTACTTTAGTATTTAATATATTATAAAAAAATTTAAAAGGTAATTTTATATAATAATTAAAGGTATATTTGTGTAAACTATACTATTATATTATCATATATAAAAGTATTATATATGATATAACAAGTTTTAAGTATTAAATATCGACATTAGTTGACAAATCAATATATTTATAATAAAATATAGAGGAAAATTATATAGAATATGTTTTGCAATTTATATATTTATATAAGGAAGTTGGGTGAAATTCCCACGCAAGTGCGTTGCTGTAATAATCTGAGAAAATTTTTAGAATTAAATTTCAACCACTGAGAAATCGGGAAGGTAAAATTTTCGCTTTAGGATTTAAGCCAGAATACGATTGCAAAATATGGTACTATGCGCAGTTTTGCGCTGAACTCTTCGCATCCAAGAGGTACTGATAGAATTTCGGAACGGATTTTTACAATTTGTTCCTTGTTTTGTTGTGTTTCTGTGTTGAGCCGATGAGTTCAACACAGATTTTTATTTTAAAGGAGATTTTAAAAATGAAAAACACAATTAAAAAACTGATGGCTTTTGTTTTAACAGCAGCTATGCTTACAGCTTGCGGAAATAATGAGCCGGCAAACAAAACAAATCCCGAAACAAATCCCAGCTCCTCTCAGGAAGTTTCTGCTTCATCTACTGAAAGCCCAGAAGCACCTAAATCCAATTATCCTGTAACAATAGATACTTATAATCGCTCAAGAGAAAAAATACAAATTACTTTTGAAAAAGCACCCGAAAAAGTTTATGTTGGGTTCCAAAATAATATTGAAACCATGCTCAGTCTTGGTTTAGCTGATAAAATAGCTGCTTGTTATGGTCTAGATGGAGAAATTGCGGAACATCTTAAAGATGAATTTAAAAAAGTAAATTATCTTGAAAAAGGTTTGCCAAAAGAAGATGTAATGGCTATGCAACCTGATTTTATTTTAGGTTGGTCATCTATGTTCGATGATAAGCGCCTTGGTGATGTAGATTATTGGCATTCAATAGGTACAAATACATATATGTCACTTAACAGCGGTGCAAGACCAAGAGGTACATTGCAAAAAGTGGAAGATGAAATGCAAGATGTACTCAACATAGGGAAGATTTTCAATGTAGAAGAAAAAGCTCAAGCTTTAGTAGATGAAGTTTATACTGAAATTAAAAAAATTGAAGATTATGTAGCTGATAAAGAAAAAGTTTCTATTGCCATCTTAGAAGATGAATCCGATTCTTACAGAGTTTATGGTGCAAATGTTTTAGGTGGAGATATTGCTCTTCATGCAGGTGCAGAACTTAAAATTGGTGCTGAAAACAGTGAAAATATCAGTGCAGAAGATCTTATTGCTGCAAATCCTGAAGCTATTTTTATGGTTTGGTACGATGGATTTCTTTCCCCTGAGGAAGTTGTAAAATCTATTACTGAAAATCCCGCTTTTGCAAGCCTTGATGCTGTAAAGAATAATAGAGTTTATCCATTAAACTTAACTAATATCTATTGCAGTGGATTACGCTGTAAAGATGGAGTATTGGAATTTGCAAAAAATCTTTATCCTGAACTTTATAAATAAATAATATGATAAAACAAATAAATAAAAGTGAGGGTCTTATAAAAAAGACCCCCGCTTATATAATACTTATAATTGCTTTACTTATTATATTGGTATTTTCTGTTTTGTATGCAGTTACAATCGGTTCTACCAAGATACCTTTCAGTGATGTTTACGGTGTAGTATTTCATAAATTATTTGATACAGGCAATCCTGAAATATATGGTTCAGGTCCTTTGCATGATATAGTTTATTATATAAGACTGCCAAGACTTGTTTTGGCAGTAGCTGTTGGTATGGGGCTTGCTGTATGTGGTGTGGTAATGCAGGCAATAGTTAAAAACCCTTTGGCTGACCCATATATTTTAGGTGTATCCTCAGGAGCATCTTTGGGAGCTACACTGGCTGTTATGCTGGGAATTGGTACTGTTTTCGGCTCCAACTCAATAGGTATTATGGGATGTTTGGGTGCATTTGGCATATCTATAATGGTACTTATTTTGGCTAATGTAGGAGGGCGCAGCAATTCGGTTAAACTTCTTTTGGCAGGTATGGCTTTAAGCTCAGTTTGCAGTGCATTTTCAAGCTTTATAGTATACTTTGCTCATGATAAAGAAGGTATGATGACTATTTCTTACTGGCTCATGGGTAGTCTTGCCGGAGCTAAATGGGAAAATATCGCTGTAGTATTTCCTTTGGTAGTAATATGTGTTTTATTTTTTACAACTCAAAGCAGAGTTTTAAATTTAATGCTGTTAGGAGATGAAGTTTCCATAACTTTGGGGACAGATCTTCACAAATACAGAAATTTCTATCTTTTGGTAGCTTCACTGATGATAGGTTTTATAGTTTACTGTTCGGGTATGATTGGTTTTGTTGGACTTATTGTTCCTCATGTAGTAAGAATTATTGTGGGAACAGATCACAAAAAATTAATACCTGTAAGTGCCTTAGCCGGAAGTATTCTTTTAGTTTGGGCAGATGTTATGTGTCGAGTTATTATTCCCAAAAATGAACTTCCTATTGGAATACTTATTTCTATAATAGGTGCACCATGCTTTATTTACCTGATGATTAAGAAAACCTATGGTTTTGGAGGTAAAGAGTAATGAATATTAAAGCCAATGATGTAGATATAACTTTAGGTTCTGCACATATATTAAAAGGCATTTCTGTAATGGCACAAAATAAAAAATTTGTGGGAATTATCGGCCCTAACGGCAGTGGTAAATCCACATTGCTCAAATGTATTTACAGAGTGCTTAAACCTGAAAGCGGTGCTATTTATATTGATGAAACAGAAATTAACAAAATGAGTTATAAAGAGTCTGCAAAAAAAATGGCTGTTGTATCTCAGCATAATTTTTACAATTTTGATTTTACCATTGAAGAAGTTGTATTAATGGGAAGATCACCACATAAAAAAACCATGGAGCGGGACAATGCCGAAGATTACCGCATAGTAAATGAATGTTTGGAAAAAGTGGGAATGGAGAATTTTAAAGGCAGAAGTTTTTCCACTTTATCGGGCGGTGAACAACAAAGAATTATTCTTGCCAGAGCTTTGGCTCAGCAAACTCAATGTATTATACTTGATGAACCTACCAACCACTTGGATATAAAATATCAGCTTCAGCTTTTGGATATAGTAAAAAGCCTTAATCTTACGGTAATTTCAGCTATTCATGACCTTAATATAGCAGCAATGTACTGTGATTATCTATATGCTGTAAAAAACGGACAGGTTGTTTATCAGGGAACAGTGGAAGAAATTTTAACTCCTAAAATCATTAGGGAACTTTATGAAGTGGATTCGGAAGTTGTCAGAAATAAATTCGGACAACTCCATGTAACATATTATCCAAAACATATATTGGAGGTTTAGCAAATGAAAATAGCAATTATGCATTGCCGCCAAGCATCAGATGTATGTACGGGAGCTTCATGTTTTAAAGCATTTAATAATTGTCTTAAGCATTTTGAGCAATATAAGGAAAATAAACCTGAATTAGCTGCATTTTTTGACTGTGGCGGTTGTGAAATTGACAGAAAAACCGACCCCGGAATGATTGAAAAAATGGATAGACTTAAATCCGAAGGTGTTGATAAAATTCATATTGGAGTTTGTATAAGAGAAAAATGTCCTTCTTTTAACAATATTATAGAAATGCTTGACAGATACGAAATTCCTTATGAATTTGGAACTCACTAAAATAGTAATTTATATAACATAAAACTCATTGAATACTTCTATACTTTTATTTATCATAAAATATATAATTGCAATAAAATTTAAAGCATACAAAAAGCAGATACATGGAAAAACACCCTGTATCTGCTTTTTTGGTAAGTTTATTTATCTGTTTGAGATTTGTTTTCTGTTTCCCATTTAGTGAGTAATGAAAGAACATAGGTTTGCAGGTTATCTTCCTCAAGAAATTCAATATCTTTACCGGAAACTATAATACTATCCACAATATGTCCGTTTTTCTCAGCAGTTTTCTGTCGTTTATTATATTCTTCCTCAGTGATTTCTGTACCATCATATGGGGAATCAAAATATTTTATTTCATTTCCTTCCTTGGATTCAATTCTGTATAATGTGGTAATATTAAATTTTTTGCCATCATATGTAACATAATAATCAGTTATGGGTACAGTGGGGTCTGCAACTCCTGTAATTAAACGAGATTCGCTGTGTAAAACTTTTCCATATTCCCCATCAAAAACAGAAAAAACAAGTTCATCTTCTTCTGCTGCTGCAGAACATTTAAATGTTACTTTCTCCTTAATCTGATCTTTTCCAATATCAAAAACAGTAACTGTAGAATCTCTCCATTCTGGGGTAATAAAAAACAATTCCGGTGTTTTGTCATTATTAAGGTCAGCTAAAAATATTTTCCCCTCAGGAAGTAACATTTCTTTTTCTTCTGCCGGAATAGCATTCCAACTGTCAATCCATAGTTTGGAAATTTCCTGTGCCATTTGTTCTTTAGATTTATCAGTTATTTTTTCACTTGTAGAACAAGCTGCAAACATAAATAA
>JAHHUA010000050.1 GCA_020024235.1 Oscillospiraceae bacterium | reverse complement strand
TCCTCTGTTTTTTTTTAAAACTTTGGAAAATTAGCATTGACTATACTGGAAAATAATGTTAATATATCCTTAGTGGAAAAAAATAACATTTATTAGGAGGATTTGTATATGCGTAGATTAAAAGTTATTATCGCAGATGATGACAAAGAGTTTTGTGCCAAAGCACTGGGATTACTAAAAGGATATGGATTTGATGGAGAAACAGCTCCTAAGGATGGACTGAAAGTTTTAAATATAATTAAAGACACCAAACCGGATATAGTGCTTATGAATGTTTTTATGCCCGGACTTGATGCTCTGGGAGTTATGCAGGCGGTAAAATCAGAAAATATTCAAAAGCCTGTATTTATAACCCTGTCCTCATTTGACAACAGCACCTTGGAAAATGAAATTTTGAGCAGCGGTGCATCTTACCATTTTATGAAACCTGTTTCCCCGGAAAATTTGGTGGACAGACTGGTACATATTTTAAGCTATCAAAAGAAAAATGAAAATGTTTTATCTTATGAGGACAGCTCAGACAAAGACAGAGATTTGGAAGTTATGGTAACTGAAATTATTCATCAGGTAGGTGTTCCTGCTCATATAAAAGGCTATAATTATCTTCGTGAATCTATAACACTGGTAGTTCAAAACCCAGATATAATAAATTCCGTAACCAAAGAACTTTATCCCACAGTAGCCAAAAAATTCGGGACAACTGCCTCCAGAGTGGAAAGAGCTATTCGACACGCCATTGAGGTGGCATGGGACAGAGGGGATTTGGATATATTAAATTCATATTTCGGCTATACAATTAATAACGGCAGAGGAAAACCCACCAACAGTGAGTTTATAGCCATGATTGGTGATAAACTAAGATTAAAACTTAAATCATGTTCCATGGCACACTAATAAAAAAACAGGTTAGATTAAAAAAATCTAACCTGTTTTTTATTATTCAAGTTTGTTGGCTTCCTCGGTTTTGTAAATTACTACGGAAGTTTTATTTGGCAGACACACTGCCATGTCATTTTCTTTTTTTAAAATTCCGGAATTAATACATACTTTGTCGGGGCAGTCGGAAGATATAAATTGTATGTGTGAGTTTTGCACTCTTAAAACAATATTCACACCATATTTTTTTAAAGAAATATTTACAGCCTTGTCAGAACTGTAATTATTTAACGGAATTTTGGCTATGATTTTATTATCTACTGTAACTACAGCTGTATATTCACTGGAAGCTGTTTTATATTTGTTTACTCCGTTTACAAAGACAATCATAAGACAGACCAACAAAATGGACATAATGGTGTATAAATCCCGTTTTTGAAAAAAAAGTCTGAATTTTGCCAAACTAACCCCTCCCTTTAACTCAAATTAAATAAACCGGTTAAATAAGATATTAATTCTTTTTGTCAGTCATTGCAATTGAAATGTTTTTAATCAGAACATCTTCAACAGGTTTGTTGGAAGTATCTGTTTTAACTTTGGCAATAGAATCAACTATATCCATTCCTTCTGTTACATATCCGAAAACAGAGTGAACATTGTCAAGGTGAGGAGCTCCGCCTACAGTAAAGTAATATTCAACAACAGGCATATATTTTTTGATGATTTCTTCAGTTAAGCCTTTATCCATCATAGCCTGAAGTTTTTCATTTGCCTTTTCTGACATTTCTTTAGTAACTTTTTCGATTTCTTCATCGTTTTTGCCGTCTTTGTTGCCTTCGGCACCGTTTATTTTATCAATGGCATCAAAAATTTCGCTTTCCAGTTTTGCTTTTTCATCTTTAATATAAAGGTTAAGCAAAGAAAAATCCAAAACATCAAATGGGAATTTTTCCGGGTCATTGAAAATACTGTTCATCATAATGCTGGGCAAAGTATTTTTGTTTGATGCCTGAACAATAAAGAACTGGCTGCCGTTGGTGTTAGGTCCCATATTAGCCATGGAGAGAGCTCCGCGGTAATTAAAGTAAGGGTATTTAAATTCATCTCTGAACCATGCTCCGTCCCATATACTTCCGCCGCCTGTTCCGTCGCCGTTAGGGTCCCCGGACTGAATCATAAAGTCATTTATAACTCTGTGGAAGCTGACATTGTCATAGTATCCGTTGGATGCAAGTACCACAAAGTTTTCTACAGCCTTAGGAGCAGCATCGGGATAAAGTGAAATTTTAATATCACCCATAGTAGTGTGTAATGTAGCTATTATAAGATTTTCCGGATTGGCTTTTCCGGTGGCTAGCTCTTTGATTTTTTCCACATCAGCCTGGTCATAGTCATAGTGTTCTCTTAATTTTTCTATAATTTTGGCTATATCTTCATCGGTAAACTCAACTCCTTTGCCATCAAAGTCCATATCCAGCAAACCGTCATTGACTTTTTGTACCAACCTGTTTTGAAGTTCTGCATAGGTTTTGCCTATAGGAGAATAATTTTCATCGTCAACAGGAGATTTTGATGAGTCAGTGTTTGAGGAATCCGTATTTGAAGAATTAGCCTCGGAAGAAGACACATTTGATGAGTTTTCCAGTTTTGAGGAATTGTCATCAATTTTTGAAACAGAACAAGCAGTCATTGAAAGTATTATAGCTGCTGTTAAAGCTGTTGCTGTTAATTTTTTAAAATTAATCATTTTTCCCATCCTTCTGCATTTTGCATATTTTTATTTTAACTATTACATTATATAATGATTTAAAACATAAATCAATGTAAATTTTTAAATATTATATGTATAATATATAGTAATAAAAACTATATAGTGAATTTTGAATTACTATATTGACATTTTTAGCTCATAATGATAACATATAATTACATTAATTTGAAATTAGAGGTGAATTAGATGGCAATTAGAATTATCAGCGACAGTTCCTGCGATTTAGGCCTGGAATATGCCAAAAAAGCAGATATTGAAATAGTGCCTTTTTATGTGAGCTTCGATTCACAAAATTATATGAAAGAACTTGTAGATATACAAACACAGGAATTTTATCAGAAAATGGTAGAAAATCCTAAAATGTTTCCTAAATCTTCTTTGCCCTCAATTCAGGACTATGTAGAAGTGTTTACTAAATATGCAAAACAAGGTGATAATATCATTTGTCTTTGTATTACCAGCAAATTCAGCGGCTCATATAACAGTGCTAAAAATGCCGCAGAAATAGTTATGCAGGATTACCCGGATATAAAAATAACTGCTGTAGATACAATGGTGAATACGGTTTTGCAGGGTCTTGTAGTAAAAGAAGCTGTCAGAATGAGAGATAACGGTGTTTCTTATGAAGATATGATTGCGAATATCGACACAATTAAAAAAACAGGAAGAATAATTTTTACCATAGGCAGTATGGACTACCTTTTAAAAGGTGGTCGTGTGGGAAAGGTTTTAACCGGAGCGGTAGCTAAATTTCACATTATGCCTATAATCACTCTGACAGAAGGGGAAATTTTCCCAAGCGGAATTTGCAGAAGCAGAAAAGCTGCCATTGATAAAGTTATCGATAAATTTAAATCATATATTATTAATGAGAAGATAAATCCCAATGACTATATAATGTCAATCGGATACGGCTATGATATTGATGAGGCTATAGAATTTAAACAAGCTGTTAATGAAACTGCAAAAAGTTTCTGTGATGGAATTGAAATGAATATACATCAAATAGGTTCAACTATAGCAGTTCACACAGGCCCCAATGCTTTAGGGATTTCACTTGTAAAGAAATATGACTGCTGATAAGAAAAATCTATGGTAATCAAAATAGCAAATGTAGGACTTACAGTTGTTGATATTGATGTTTCAAGGAAATTTTAACCAGATATTTTTGATTTAAATATCAGGAAATGATTATTATGTAAGGCAATAAGACTGATATACTCTTTGGGTTTAAAAATACCAAAACAGACAAGCCTGATCTTCACAAAACATCTATTTCCAAGCTGTGTTTTTATGTGGACAATATAAATTAAGCTTATAAACAGCTTTTAGAAAAAGGTGTGGAGTTTTTATTTAAACCTTAGTATTTTGATTTTAGTGCTGATGGTTTTAGAAAAAAGCAAAGCAGTTTACTTAAAAAACCCTGACGGAAATATTTTGTAGTTTATGGAATAAATATAATATTATGGTGAAAATATGGAAGAAAAATTTAAAAAAATTTATCTTTATGTATCTATTGCCACTGGGGTTGCCGCAATTCTATTTTTAATTAGTTTTATTATAAATATAATTAATTCAGGTACAATTTGGTCAATTCAGGCTATTGCAAACGGAATTTCTACTTTGGCATGGACTTATGTTTTTGTATGTAACTTAAAACGATATTTAAAAAGCAAAAAAAGTAAATAACAGATAAAGGCCTCCTGTTGAGAAAACGGGAGGTTTTACTTTTACAATGAGTGATTGAAATAATCAGTACAGAATGATATAATCAAAAAAATATTTTAGACAGGAAGTGGAAAACATGAATAAACCTAGAAATTTAAAAATTAAATTAGTCGGACTGGCAGCTTTGACAGGCTTGATTGCATTTATTTTGATTTTTAAGCCTCCATGTCCTATTTATTCTGTTTTAGGTTTTCCATGTCCTACCTGTGGCATGACCAGAGCATGGATCTGCGTATTTTACAAGGATGTAAAAAATGCTTTTTTGCTAAATCCGTCTTTTTGGACTGTACCTGTAGTGCTTTTTTTTGCCTTCTTTGATTTTAAACCCTTTAAAAACAAATTTGTCAATGGGTTTATTTTATATTTAATTTTATTTTATGTAATGGTATTTTACGGAGTTTGCCTTTTATATTTTTTTAATATAATTTAAAAATATGTTTATATTGATGTTTGTGTTATGTCATTTAGTTTATAAAAAATAAATGCTCCCCGCAGCTTTTAAATTATGCTTATTAGGATAAGCAAAAAAGTATGCAGGGAGTGTTTTTTAATTAATAATTATATGCTTTTTTTAAAGAAAAGTCCCAATGAACCGGGACCTGCCTGAGTTGCCATAACACAGTTCATTTGGAAAATCTTTGTTTTGATTTTTGGGTGTTTTGCCTTCAGTTTGTCAGAGAGAGCCAAAGCCTTTGTATAGCAGTTAGCATGGGAAATATAAGCAGTGGAAGTTTCGTCGGCATCCTGAAAGAAATAGTTCACAAGTTTATCCAAACCATTGTGAAAACCTACCGCATTTGTAAGGTTTGAACCAATGCCCTGACGAATTGTAATAATGGGTTTTAATCTTAGCTTTGAGGCAATAGCACCTTTGAGAGTAGAAACTCTGCCGCCTTTAATTAAAAAGTTTATATCATCTACTAAATAGTATGTGCAGATTTTGTGGCTCATTTCTTCCAGTTCAGAGAGAATGGTGTAAATATCCTTGCCTTTTTCAATCATTTTAGCAGTGGCTTTAGCTTCCAAAGTTTCGTTAAGACCGCAGCTTCTGGAGTCCAAAACATGAATTTGACAATGTTCGTTTTGTTCTTTAAAAATTTCTTTGGCAAGATTTGCACTGTTAAATGTTCCTGAACCTGCAGGTGCCATAGTGATACAGATAATGTGGTCATAATCATCTTTGTACTTGTTAAAGTAGTTTACAAAATCCGTAGGGGATGGCTGTGAAGTTGTGGGAATTTCCTTGCAGGTTTCCAAATATTCACAATAACTTACAGGGTCAATTTCATAAAAATCCTTGTGGGATTTATTGTTGTAAATAATATTGAGAGGCACAACATCAATGTTATATTTTTTGCAGTAATCTTTTGAAATATCTGAGCCGGAGTCCACTAAAATTTTAATTTTATTTGTTGTTTTGTCCATAGAAAAATCCTCCTGATATTATATTATATTTTATTATATAATATCATTTTTTTTTGGTAATTACAACATGTTTTATAATAACTCAAATTTAAATTTTAATAATTTTATTAGTGTAATCAGTGCCGCAGGCTTTGGGTTTATTTAAAAGCAAATTATACTGATCAGTGGATTTAGCTTCCAAATTGGCAAAATTATAACATTCAAAATCTGTTTCTTCCAATTTTTTTAGTGAGTGGGATATGGGGATAGCCGATGTTTTTTTTGCAATTTTAAGTATATCCTCACCATTTTTGTTTAATCCTAAAATATGGGCATAGGGTGGTTTTTTTTCGGCATAATCTTTTGTTATATTCAAAAATCCGCTTAGTGCAATTCTTCTTATTCGGGAATGAGAATAGCGTTTTGATTTTACTTTTAAATAAATTTCCTCCAAAGATACCGAGGATTTTATTGCAGAATAAAATTTGTTTTCCAATCCTTCTGAAATACAGGGTAAATTTTTTATAGCTTCAATGGAAAGTTTTCTCAAATCAGACAGCATTAAAAGTTCAAATTTATAGGGAGAAGATAAAATTTCCCCTTTTTCTTCCCATTCATTAAAAATTTCAAAAGCTTTTTGTGGCATAACATTTTTTATAAAATCCTTTCCCCAGTTTTCTCTTATATATGAGGCAGATGAATAGCCATTTAATTCACCCCGTTTGTCATGCTGGGCAAATTGTCGCATTATAGGTATAATTTCTATTTGACTGCCTAAAATATGTTTAATATATTCTATGGCTAATATATTGTTAGGTGTTTTAACAATATCACCGTTTAAATGTGGAAATTCATTCAAAGCAGCTTCTCTGGCAGCAGCAAAACTCATGCCTTTATCAAGGTATACTTTCAGTTTTTGTGAAAACTTATGGGAAAGAAGAACCTTGGCAATGTCTTTTAGGCTTTCTGCATCGGAATTTTCCGCACCAAATGCCAAGGCGTCCACACAGCCTAAAGATTTTATTATTTCACAGCCACCGAAAGCAAAACGCTCCGCTGTGGCAGCAGCATAGGGCAAGGGCAGTTCTATTACCAAGTCAGCGCCGCAGTTAAGGGCAGCTTTGGTTCTGGCTTCTTTTGGAAAAAGAGCAGGGGAGGCCCGCTGAACAAAATTTCCGCTCATAACTGCAATAATATGGGTAAAGCCTTTTTCACGCAAATTATGCAAAATATACTCATGTCCGTTATGAAAGGGATTAAATTCACAAATAACAGCACAAATTTTCACTATTTTCACCTGCAATACTTGAAATTTTTTTAATAATGTAATAATATATAATTGAATGAGTATGTGTCAAGTGTTCTGCTAAAAAAGAACAAAAAAACATACATATTTACAAATAAAAATATCGGAGGTAATTACAATGAAGATTCTTGTTATTAATGCAGGAAGTTCATCTCTTAAATATCAGCTCATTGATATGAAAGATGAAAGCGTACTGGCTAAAGGTTTGTGCGAAAGAATAGGTGTTGACGGAAGAATTTCCCACAAAACCGCTGACGGCAGAAAGAGCGAATACGATGTTTCCTTCCCAACTCATAAGGAAGCATTTGAGGAAGTTGTTAAAGTTCTTTCTACAGGGGACACAAAGGTTATCGACTCTATGAGCGAAATTTCCGCAGTAGGACACAGAGTGCTCCATGGTGCTGAAGTTTATAAGGTTTCCACATTGGTTGACGATAAAGTTATCGACACAGTTATGGAACTTAAAGAACTTGGCCCTCTGCACAACCCACCTCAGGCAGTTGCTATGAAGGCTTGTCAGGAAGTATTCGGCAAGGATACTCCAATGGTTGCTGTATTTGATACATCTTTCCATCAGACAATGCCTGAAAAAGCTTATATTTTCGGTATTCCTTATGAATACTATGAAAAATACCATATCCGTCGCTATGGTTTCCACGGTACAAGCCACAGATATGTAGGAGCAAGAATGGCAGAAGTTATGGGCAAAAAGCCTGAAGATACAAAGATTATTTCCTGCCACCTTGGAAACGGTTCTTCCATTACTGCTATTGACGGCGGTAAGTGTGTAGATACAACAATGGGCTTTACTCCTCTTGATGGTTTCATTATGGGTACAAGAAGTGGTGCTGTAGACCCATCTGTTATCACATATATCATGAATAAGGAAAACATGACTCCTGATGAAATGGCTAATATGCTCAACAAGAAGTCAGGTTTCCTCGGTTTGTCCGGTATTTCTCCTGACTGCCGCGAAATAGAAGAAGCTGCTGAAAAGGGCGACCACAGAGCTGCTCTCACACTTGATATAGTAACATATCAGGTTAAGAAACAAATTGCTGCTTATGCTGCTGCTATGGGCGGTGTTGATGCTATTCTCTTTACAGGCGGTATCGGTGAAAATTCCTCTAACTTCCGTCAAAGAGTTTGCGAAGATCTTGAATTTATGGGAGTTAAGATTGACAAAGATCTCAATGAAAAGGCTTCCAGAGGAGAAAACAAATTCTCTACAGAAGATTCCAAAGTACAGGTTTGGGTTCTTCCTACAAACGAAGAACTTCTTATTGCCCGCGATACTAAGGAAATTGTTGATAAAATTAAAAAGTAATATTTAAACAGAAAGCCCAAATATTGTATTTGGGCTTTTTTGCAAATTTATGTGAGATAATATGTGAGGTAA
Organism: Oscillospiraceae bacterium; assembly: GCA_020024235.1. GTDB lineage: Bacteria > Bacillota > Clostridia > Oscillospirales > Ruminococcaceae > JAHHUA01. The sequence continues at coordinate 2,688 of JAHHUA010000050.1, read as the reverse complement.
ATTATGAAATATACACTTGATACAGATTTTGCATCACTAAATGACAGCCAGGCTAATAATTGGCGACTGAATTTCAGAAATATGGTGATAGAAGCTTTTGAGGGTGTTGACAATGACAATATGCTTTTAGCCAATCTGCTTATTTTGGAATCGTATATAAACACATATCGTCATGGCTTGGAGGAAAATGGCGAAGAACTTAACGAAGTTATTGAAATTGCCCAAAATTATTTATGGGACTGCTTAAACGGAAAAATAAAGCCCGAAGAATTTGAGGATTTTGCCAATAATTTAGATGCCAGTGTAATGCAATATAATGTTGGGGAAGAACTAAATGACAGTCAGGAAGAATTTTATGAAAAATATTTTTCCGACAGTGAAAGCGGAAATCAAATGTTTATATCGGAATGGCAATCAGTTTTGCTGATGGAATTAACCGTAATTTCGGGAGGCAGATGTGATTTTGAAAATTGGGAAAATGTAAAAGATTTAAATGACTGGTATTGTTTGGAAAGTATGTTGGATTCTTTGACAGATGCCTGTGTTGATTTTGCTCAAATTCCCCGTATATCATATAAAGCCTCGGATATTGACAAAGCAGAGGCTCAGCTTTACAAAACAGAACTATACAGAAATTTAATAGCTTTTATACTTAACACATTAAAAGTGGGTATGTCAGCTAAGCCGGATATGTATAATCAATTAAGGGAAGAATACAGTCAAACTATGATTATTCCCGAGGAATTTGCTGCTGAACTTATGGAATATTAAAATGATATTTTAAATATTGTTCTCCGATATTTCAAATTCCGAATATCGGAGAAATTTTATAATTACAGGAGATAAAATGGATAGTATTAACAGAAAATATGAGGATTTATGTGCATACTATAAGATTCCTTTGAAAATTCTAACAATATATGATGAAGAATTACCTATAAGCACATTTGAGGAAAATTCCGGGATAAATACTCTTATACTCAATAAATATAAAATAGACAAGTCTGAATTTGAGTATGAAAGTGTAACTGCATATAAAGTGAGTAAAATTTTACTTCCACGCTTAAATGCAGAAACGGAAAGACTTATTATACGCCGATTTTTACCTTCAGACAGCAAAAATTTTTTCCCGCTGCTTTCAGATTATGAGGGATGCTACATGGACTGCTGCAATGTATTTAATACCATGGATGAAGATTATAACAATCTTATGTGTTACTTTGAGAAACAGGAAATGCGTTATGTGCTTGTTTTAAAAGACTCTAATGAGGTAATTGGAACGGTGGTTTTTCTTGAAAATAATACCAGAGCCGTAGATACTTTTGAAATAGGTTATTCCATATCTCCGATTTATCGGGGAAAAGGTTATGCTTATGAGGCAATTTCCTATCTTTTAAATCTTATACAGGACAAACTCCGAATAGAGATGATTATAGGCAGGGTTTTAGAAGAAAATATTCCCTCGGCTAATCTTTTGAAAAAACTGGGTTTTAAAAAAGAGGGTATTCAGCACAAAGCAACCTGGCATGAAATGCTGGACAAACCGGTTGATCTTGTTTGTTATTATCGTGATAGAATATAACAGCGTTAATAAATTATTTGAATTATTGGGAGGTAAACTATGTATTTCCCCGAAGATATGACTTTTCAGTATTTTTTCTTTGATACATATATCGGATATTTTTTACAGGTAATACCGGTGGCATTAATAGCGGGAATTATTTATTTTATATATAAATTACAGCATAAAAACGGATTATCCACAGGAAAAATTGCCGTTAAATCACTGTTTGTGTGTTATATAGCGGGACTTCTTTCTCTTACCTTGTTTATTGATATCATAGGGAGTATTTATTATTTTATTTTTTATCATCAATTCAGTTTGTCTGATATACCATGGTTTAAGTTTTCCTGTAATTTCATTCCCAATTTTTTTAAGAACTTTAATGGTGAAAAACTATGGAATATACTGGCTTTTGTACCTTTTGGAATACTGTACCCTTTGTATAATGAAAAAACAACTTTAAAACACACTTTGATTATGGCACCTGTTCTTTCTTTGTGTATAGAAATAACTCAGCCGATATTCGGGCGGGCAACTGATATAAACGATATTATATTAAATGCTTTGGGTGCCCAAATATCGACGATTATCTTTTACGGAGTATTAAATACGGTAAAACATAAAAATAAATAACTACTAAAAGGAATTTTTGAGAAATAATTATAATATTATATATCAGAAAGCATAATTACTGCTGGTGCTCCTCGGAAAATTTTTTGGCATCTATAACATTTGTCATATTGGGTACAGCTAAATTTGATTTTTTATTGATTAAAATATCCTGCTGTACAATGGAAGACGTTTCAAATGCCGGAATAATTTTATTTTTTCCTGAAATATTTTTTTTGGAAATTTTTACTTTATAAGTTTTCTTACTCACAAAATCAAACCTTTCATCATATAATTACAGTATTAATATGTGTTAATTTTATAAAAATATTTATATATGTTAATAAAATTAATAAATAAATACAAAACAATAAGAAATTTAAAAAACTAAAAAAAAACTATTGACTTTTGGTGTAAGGTGTTGTATACTAATAACTGTCGTTGGGAGTTCAACGGCAAGATGTGGGAGCATAGCTCAGCTGGGAGAGCATCTGCCTTACAAGCAGAGGGTCACA
>JAHHUA010000005.1 GCA_020024235.1 Oscillospiraceae bacterium | reverse complement strand
TAAATCAAAACCACCCGTCTAACGGGTGGTTTGCTCTGAGGCTATAAGCCTCTGTTACCGGCCAGCGTCTCAAGACGCTGGCTTTCACTTTGTTCAAGCCTATTGCCTTTGCCTCTTTTGCCGCCCCTTAAAGGGCGTTTGTATTACTTGCTACCCTTGAAAGGGTCTTCGTATTCTTTTACACTCAATTTATCTAGTGCTATATCATGCTTTTCCTGCTCTTCTATGTATTTCTTTATGGTGCTTTCATTTAGTCCTACTGTACTCACATAATATCCCTCTGCCCAAAAGTGCCTATTTCCAAATTGATATTTTAAGTTTGCATGTTTGTCAAACATCATCAACGCACTTTTCCCCTTGAGATATCCCATAAAACTTGACACACTCAATTTCGGTGGTATACTTACAAGTAGGTGGACATGGTCTGGCATCATATGACCTTCTATGATTTCCACACCCTTGTATTTGCACAGTGTTCTTATGATTTCTCTCAAACTTTCTCTGTATTGATTGTATATCACTTTTCTTCTATACTTTGGTATGAACACTATATGATACTTACACATCCATTTTGTATGAGATAAACTATTTGTTCTATTTGCCATTAAAATCACCTTTCTTTTTTACAATAGACTTGAACAATCTTATTGTATCTCGAAAGGTGATTTTTTTGTATAACTTTCGATGCGCACCCGCATAGCGGGTGGTTGTCTGTTTCGCACGTTTCGTGCTCAACTGTCTAAAGACTTAATAAAAACGGACAGAGAAATTTCTCTGCCCGTTTTGCTTTATCTAGCGTTTAATTTCAAGTATTTTGAACTGAATTGTACCGGAAGGAACATTAGCATCTACCACATCACCTACTTTGTGGCCGATAAGAGCCTGACCTACAGGAGAATTATCAGTGAGAGAAGCCATATCATTGTTAGCTTCCAAAGATGAAACAATTCTGTATTCCATTTCTTCGTCAAATTCCATATCCAATATTTTAACCATTGTACCAACTGATGCTACATCTGTTTTAATTTCATCGGAAGAAATTATTTTTACAACTTTAAGTTGTTCTTCAATCTGCATAATTCTTGCTTCAACGATTGCCTGGTCATTTTTGGCTTCATCGTATTCACTGTTTTCAGACAAATCTCCGTATCCTCTTGCTACACGGATTTTTTCGGAAATTTCATCTCTTCGTTCTGTTTTTAAATAATCAAGTTCATCTTTAAGTTTTTTATAGCCTTCTGCTGTCATAAAAATTTCATTTGCCATGGTATTAATCCTCCAAGTGAAGTTATTTTATATTTGTGTTTTGGAATTAAATTCCGTAAACTTGAATATAAGCTCAAAACCTTGCTCATTTCTTTTCTAAAGAAAAAGAGCAAGGCTCAAACATAATATTTGTATTATAGTCAAACATATTATATGTGTCAATAGTTTTTTTATAAAAATAATAATTTTAATATATTTTTCACAAAATATATGATTAAAAATTGTGTTATATAAATTTTCAAATATGCATATATATTACCTAGATATTATATAGGAAAAGGTGATATATATGTTCAAAAAAATAATGGCTCTGCTTCTTGGCACGGCAATTTTGATAAATACCACAGTAGTGGGCAAAGCTGAAGAAAATAAATCTTTTTTAGATGATATGTCCTGTGAAAGTGCGGTTTTGATGGAACAAAGCACAGGAAAAATTCTTATGAGCAAAAATCCCACAGAAAAAACTGCACCTGCATCAATAACCAAAATAATGACAATGCTGCTGATAATTGAAGCTGTGGAAAACGGAAATATCAGTTTAAATGATATGGTTACCACCTCTGCCAATGCCAAAATTATGGGAGGCAGTGAGATATTTTTGGCAGAGGGTGAAGAAATGAGCCTTCACGATATGTTAAAGGGCATAGCTGTAGCCAGTGCAAATGATGCGGCTGTAGCTGTAGCTGAATACCTATGCGGCACGGAAAAAGCTTTTGTTGAAAAGATGAATAAGAGAGCTCAGGAATTGGGACTTAAAAATACCCACTATGTAAACTGTCATGGACTGGATGAAGAAAATCACTACACCTGTGCCGAAGATGTGGCGGTTTTGACCCGAGAACTTATGAAACATGAAAAAATAAAGGAATATACCACAATTTGGATGGACAGTCTTAGAGGAGGACAGACAGAGCTTGTAAACACTAACCGTTTGATAAGATTTTATAAAGGTGCTACAGGACTTAAAACAGGAACTACAGAAAATGCAGGTAACTGTTTATCTGCCACTGCTGAAAGAGATGGAATGGGACTTATCGCCGTTGTGATGAAATGTCCCACAGGAAAGGACAGATTTGCACAGGCCACAAATATTTTGGATTATGGATTTGCAAATTATGCCAATGTTCTTCTTCCGTCAGAAATAAGACAGGAATATGAAATACCGGTTTTGGGAGGCAAAAAGGAATTTGTAAGGGGCAGAGCATTGGCTCCTGAAAGTATTCTGACAGAAAAAAACCGCCAAAATGGACTGGAAGTTAAGATTAATTTAAAAGATAATGTAACAGCACCTGTAGATGAAAATCAGATATTGGGAACTGCCGAACTTTTGCAAAACGGAGAATATATAGGCAGCTATCCCATTAAAGCAGCAGAAATGGTGGAAAAACGCAGTTTACTTGACAGCATTAATTTAATGTGGAGATGTTTTGTAAGACAGGGCTAGGAATTATTATGTGCAATACATAATGTGTAATTTGTTAAAGTAGCATAAAAAACATTTAAAAATAAATATTATCTTGCAAATTTTTCACCTTTGTTGTATAATAAATTCAAATCAAACCATTTAATATACCCTATGGTTTGTAAAATTTTAAATATTAAGCATTTAAAAATGCCAAGGCATAAAAGGGAGGAAACATATATGATTAAATTAATCGTAGGCAACAAAGGTTCAGGAAAAACAAAGGCACTTATCAACATGGTAAACAGTGCAGCAACTACTTCAAAGGGAAATGTAGTTTGCATTGAAAAAGGTCTTAAACTTACATACGATATTGATCACAAAGCTCGTCTTATTGACAGCGAACACTACTCCATTAAGGGATTTGAAAATCTCTATGGTTTCATTACCGGAATTTTGGCAGGAAACTACGATATTACAGATTTATTCGTTGATTCCACACTTAAAATCGGCGGCAATGATTTGACAAAGTTTGCTGAAGTTGCTACTAAATTAGAACCATTGGCAGAAGAAAACAATGTAGTAGTTACATTTACTCTTTCCTGTGCTAAGGAAGAACTTCCTGAATCAGTAAAGAAATTCTGCATTGAATACTAATAATCAAAAATTAAAACCTTCTCGATTTTTTCGGGGAGGTTTTGTGTATTTCTAAAAGGGATGTAATTATGGAAAAAAATAAAATTAATTGGGGTCTTTTTATAATTTGCTGTGTGGGTATATTTTATTGTGTAGTTTATTGGAATGTAAATGCATCCGTGAATGTTTTAACTGCTGTCGGAAAACAGATGTGCATAACAATGAGTGCAATTTGTGCAGTGATAATTTTGCTGATACTAGCTAAAGCTTTTAGTAAAGGCAGGTTTTTAAGCGGAAAATATATGAATTGGAGTGCCATAGCTTACAGTGTAATTATTTTGCCTTTGATTGTTTTTTATTTAAAAATTGCCAATGTAAATTCAGATTTATCATCAACTCAAAAAATAAAAAGCGCAATAGTTATTTTATTTTGTGTAGGAAATATTCTTTATAATCTATATAAGGCCACCAAGAAAAAAGAAAAAGGCGAATAATTTATTTTCTGTATAATGTGTTTATAAAACAGAGAAACATTATTTCTGCACATAAAAAAACAGCTCCGATAAATTAATTTGGAGCTGTTTTTTTGTGTCAAAAGTTATGCGTTTTTAATAGCCTCTGATGCAGCAACTGCACAGGCAACTGTTGCACCTACCATTGGGTTATTTCCCATACCGATAAGTCCCATCATTTCAACATGGGCAGGAACGGAAGAAGAACCGGCAAACTGAGCGTCGGAGTGCATACGGCCCATAGAATCTGTAAGACCGTAAGATGCGGGACCCGCTGCTACATTGTCAGGGTGAAGTGTTCTTCCTGTTCCCCCTCCTGATGCTACGGAGAAATATTTTGTGCCTTCTTCTATTGAGCGTTTTTTATATGTTCCCGCAACAAGATGCTGAAATCTTGTGGGGTTAGTGCTGTTTCCTGTTATGGAAACATCAACTTGTTCATGTTCCATAATTGCAACGCCTTCCTGAACATCATTGGCACCGAAACATCTGACTGCGGCTCTATCCCCGTCGGAAAATGCCTTTTCTCTGACTATTTTAAGTTCTCCTGTTTTAAAATCATAATCAGTTTCCACATAGGTAAAACCGTTTATTCTGGATATGATGTAAGCGGCGTCTTTTCCAAGACCGTTAAGAATAACTCTAAGAGGATTTTTTCTTGCTTTGTTGGCTGTTCTGGCAATTCCAATGGCACCTTCAGCAGCTGCAAAGGATTCATGACCTGCCAAAAAGCAGAAACATTTAGTTTCATCACGAAGGAGCATGGCTGCCAGGTTTCCGTGCCCTAGTCCCACCTTTCTTATGCTGGCAACAGAACCGGGAATACAAAATGCCTGTAAACCTTCTCCAATGGATTGGGCACATTTGTCAGCTTCTTTGCTGCCCCGTTTTATAGCCAAAGCTGTGCCCAAAGTATATGCCCAAACCGCATTTTCAAAAGCGATAGGCTGAACACCCTTTACCAAAGATTCTACATCAATGTTGTGTTTTTCACATATTTCTTTTGCTTCCTCAAGAGAGGAAATACCGTTTATTTTAAGACATTCCTCAATGGAGGAAATTCGTCTTTCTTTACCTTCAAAATTAACCATTTACAAAATCCTCCCTTATTCTTCTCTTGGGTCAATATATTTGGCAGCATTTTCATATCTGCCGTAAGTGCCTACATTTTTCTCGAATGCTTCTGAAGGGTTCATACCCTTGCGGATAGCTTCCATCATCTTTCCCTGGCGTACAAATTTATATCCGATAACTTCATTGTTTTCGTCCAAAGCCAGGTTAAGAATATAGCCCTCTGTTGTTTCCAGATAACGAACACCTTTTTTTCTTGTGGAGAAAATTGTTCCCACCTGTGAACAAAGTCCCTTTCCCAAGTCTTCCAAAGATGCCCCTATTGGAAGTCCGTCCTCGGAGAAAGCTGTCTGACTTCTGCCGTAAACTAATTGAAGGAAAATCTCTCTCATGGCTACATTGATAGCATCACAAACAAGGTCGGTGTTTAAAGCTTCCAGCAAGGTTTTTCCCGGAAGAATTTCTCCTGCCATGGCAGCTGAGTGTGTCATACCGGAACAACCGATAGTTTCTACCAACGCCTCTTCTATAATGCCGTCTTTTACATTGAGTGTGAGTTTACAGGTTCCCTGTTGAGGAGCACAGCGTCCCACACCATGGGAAAGTCCGCAAATATCACCGATTTGGCATGGTTTAACCCATCTTCCTTCTTCTGGAATTGGTGCAGGGCCATGGTTACATCCCTGATGTACAGGACACATATTTTCTACTTCATTTGAATAGTTCATATTTTGTTTCTCCTTTCGTATTTGGAAAAGGTTAATTAATATTATATAATAATTATACAATAAATAAAAAAGTTTATCAACTGTAAATATAGTGGTATAAATGATGTAATATTAGGTATAAATAAACAACAATAGTATTTATGTGGTTTTTTATATAAGATATATTCCTTTTATTTTAAAAAATTTTAAAAAGCCCATTTATAATTTCAAAAATATTGACAAAATTCGTTTATTGCCGTACTATTAATGTATAAATTTATTAAAATTTATTACGGAGGATATATATTATGAAATTTGACCATGCAAGAACCAGATTTGCACCGAGTCCAACAGGTTATATGCACGTTGGAAACCTCAGAACAGCACTTTATGCTTATCTTATATCTAAATCTCAGGGGGGAAAATTCCTTCTCAGAATAGAAGACACCGACCAGGAAAGACTGGTTGAAGGTGCAACGGATATTATTTACGATACTTTGAGAGAAACAGGACTTATTTGGGACGAAGGCCCCGATATAGGCGGTCCGGTTGCTCCTTATGTTCAAAGTGAAAGAATGAAATCCGGTATGTACAAAAAATATGCTTTGGAACTGGTTGAAAAAGGTGCAGCTTACTACTGTTTCTGCGATAAAGACAGACTGGAAGAATCAAGAGTTTTGCAAAAAGCCAGTGGAAAAGCTCCCATGTATGACAGACACTGTCTGAAACTAACTCCTGAGGAAATTAAGGCAAATCTTGATGCGGGAATGCCTTATGTAATTCGTCAGAAAATACCGGAGGGAGAAACTACATTCCATGATGAGATTTTCGGAGATATAACTGTTGACAACAGCACACTTGATGACCAAATTCTCATAAAAACCGACGGTATGCCTACCTATAACTTTGCCAATGTAATTGATGACCATGAAATGGGTATCACTCATGTTGTAAGAGGAAATGAATATCTTGCATCTTCACCTAAATACAATTTATTATATGAAGCATTCGGATGGGACATTCCTAAATATATACACTGTCCTCCTGTTATGAAAGATGCTACCAATAAACTTTCAAAGAGAAACGGCGATGCTTCTTATCAGGACTTGGTGGCTAAGGGTTATCTGACAGAGGCCATATTAAACTACATTTTGCTTTTGGGCTGGAGCCCCAAAGGTGAAGAAGAATTTTTCACCTTGGAAGAAATGAAAGACGCTTTCTATATCGAAGGCATTTCAAAATCCTCTGCAATTTTTGACCCACAAAAACTCAGATATATAAATGCGGGATATCTCCACAAGATGACTGTTGACCAGTTCCACGAAAAGGCTTTACCATGGATTAAAAAAGCTGTTACCAAAGATTATGATACAAAATTTATTGCTGAAGTCATTCAGCCAAGATGTGAGGTTTTAAGCGAAATTCCCGAGCAAATTGATTTTCTTGAAGAACTGCCTGAATACAGCACAGAACTTTATGTAAGCAAAAAAATGAAAACAAATCAGGAAACATCTCTTTTTGTACTGAAAGAACTTCTTCCAGTTTTGGAAAAGCATAATGATTATACAATGGATGGACTTCACGAAATGCTGTTTAGTGAAATTGAAAAAATGGGTGTTAAAAACGGATATGTTTTGTGGCCACTCAGAGTTGCTGTCAGCGGAAAACAGTTTACTCCCGGCGGCGCTTTGGAAATTTGCACAATTTTGGGTAAGGAAGAAAGCCTTAACAGAATCAGAAAATCCATTGAACTTTTGGAAAATCAGCAATAAAATATTAAAGCGGAATATTTTGGAATATTCCGCTTTTTTGTGTTATAATATAAAAATACCTAAAAAATTGTATTGTCTATAAACATGAAAATTATATAAATCTATCGAAAAATTAAATATAATGACGAAATAATTATTATAAGGTTGCAAAATCTTGACAGCACCTCTAAATATGATATAATTAACAGGGAAATTATAAAAGCAAGCTGGTACATAACTTAAATTTGGTATAATTTGTAAAATTTTGAGAGAGCGGTCGGATTTTTATATCCGTTTTTTATTTTATAATGGATATGAAAACTGCGGAACATTTAAAATCTAACTTAGAGTTTGGAGAGGATAAGCTATGGAAAACGGAGTAGAGCAAGAAGTAGAAATAGATTTGGGGGAATTATTTAAAAAACTTCTGAAACAATGGAAGTTTATAGTTCTCACCTGCTTTGTAACAACTTTGGCAGCAATACTTATAACAATATTTTTTATACCAAAGCAGTATGAATCAAGAATTTCAATGTATGTAAACAACAACCAGAAAAGCAGCGAAGCCATAAATATGAACGATATAAATGTTTCAAAGAGTTTGGTTAACACCTATATGGCACTTTTAAAAAGCGACTGTATTATGGATATGATTGTAAATGAAATTAACAAAGGCTCAAGTGAGGAGCAATACGGTTTGCAGGCTGTAAAGGGAATGATTACCTGTAATCAAGTAAACGGAACAGAAATTTTTGAAGTTATTGTTAAAACAGGTGATCCTGAACTTTCAGCCCATATTGCAGAATATATCGGAGAAATTGCCCCTGTGGAAATCTCCAGAGTGTTTAAGTCAGGTTCGGTTGAAATAGTGGACAGAGCAAAGGTTCCGGAATATAAATGTGCCCCAAGCGTTACAGCAAATACAATAATAGGCGGATTTATAGGACTTATAATTTCCTGCGGTACTGTAGTTTTAGCAAGTATGATGAATCAAAAAGTAAATGAACCTAAGGATTTTGAAAATAAATATGATATACCTCTGCTGGGAATAATTCCCGATAGACTTAAAAACTAAGGAGGTGTTAAAACAATGTTTAAGAAAAAACCAAAAGAATTCCACAGACAGATATTAAAACCTATTGATACCGAAAAAGAATTTGAAGCCGGAGAAGCTTTTAAAGCGCTGAGAACAAATATAACTTTCAGCATGAGCCAGAGAGAACATAAAAGAATACTCTTTACAAGTTCGGTGCCTGCTGAGGGAAAAACTTCTACAATATGTAACTTTGCAATAGTGCTGGCACAGACAGGTTCAAAGGTAATCCTAATTGACGGTGATATGAGAAACCCTAAGGTACATAAAATTTTCGGATACCATAAAACAAGAAAAGGGTTATCCACTGTTTTAAGCACAGGCAGCTTTGAAGGTTCTGTTGTAAATTCAAAATATGAGAATTTAGATTTGATGTTTGCCGGTATGACCCCTCCTAACCCTACCGAACTTTTTGAGGGAAAATATGCCGAAAGTTTCTTTGACAAACTGGAACAGTATTATGATTATGTATTGGTGGATACCCCTCCAGTAAACCTTATTACAGATGCTCTTGTACTGAATAAATATAATTTTGCAACTATAATGGTTTTAAGAGAAGGATATTCCGACCACAGAGAAATTCAAAAAGCAATAAAATCAATTCAATTAGTAGGTTCAGATTTAATCGGTGCAATACTTATAGGAAGTAACCACGCTCTTACAGCAGTAAAGAAAGAAGGCTATGGCTATGGATACAGATATGGCTATGGTTACGGAAATTACTACGGATACAAGAAGGACGATGACTCAGATGACGAAGAATATGATAGCGAAAACTAAAAACGCGGATTTGCATTGTCATGTTTTGCCCGGTATTGATGACGGAGCTTCCGATTTGGGTGAATCTTTGAGAATATTGGAGGATATGGAGAAACAGGGAATACAGCATATTGTATGTACACCCCATTTCTACCTGAATAAAACCAATGTTTCCAAATTTATAAAAAAAAGAAAAGAAAGTTACTCATTACTTACAGAAAATTATCAGGGGAATATAAATATTTGTCTTGGTGCTGAAGTATATTACTGCCATGGAATATATAACATTGAAAATTTTGAAGATCTTACCATGGGTAACAGCGAGTATATACTTATTGAACTTCCATATTCCGCTAAAATAGATGTTGATGTAATAAATGATATCGAAAAACTTATGCAGACAACAGGTCTTACTGTCATAATGGCTCATATTGAGAGATTTTTGGATAAACTCACCTGGAGAGCTTCAAGGAAATTATATTCTTTAAATGTTATTTATCAGGTGAATTTATCCTCTGTTACTAATGATAAACTGGTAAAACCCACTCTTAAATTTATCAAAAAGGGTGGCTATATCATCTTGGGAACCGATACTCACAATATGAAAGAACGCAGAGCCGATTGTTATTTAAAGGGACTTGATATAATAGCAAATAATTTAGGTGAAAATACAGTCGAAAGACTTATCAGCAATACATATAACATTTACGAAGAAATAGCAAATTAATGGAAGAATTCGTCATATTATATGTTTAAAATTGTGTATTTTGGTAAGAGATTATTTGTTTTATTTGCATAATTTGAATTTTTGCAATATATTTTAAATAAAAACCATTTACAAATTTAAAAAATGGTGATATGATAAGAAAAAGTCGATAAGACTATAATTTTTAGGAGGAATGTTAAAATGAAAAAATTAGTATCATTTGCTTTGGCAATTGCAATGTTGGCTTCCATGTCTGTAACTTCTTTGGCAGCAGGCGGATACGACACAACAATCGATACTCAGGTTAAGGATACAGCTGTAACAGAAACATACAAGGCTGTTGAAACTAAAACTGAAGATGCTGTAGAAGAAGCTATCGAAGAAATCAAAGCAGGCGAAAAAGAAGTTGTAACTGTAAAGGTTCAAAACGTTAAGGAAATTGACGCTGAAACATTTGCAGAAGTTGCTAAGGCAGCAGAAGAAAAAGGCGTTAAGGCTGAAGTTAAGGCTGATACAGCTGTAGGCGGCAAAGTAACAGCAAGAATTACATTCGATGCTGCAGATGCTGCTAAGCTCGAAAACTCCGTTAAACTCGGCGTTAAGGTTGACGAAAACTCTGTTAAGAATGTAGTTGCTACATTTAACAAGTACTTCAGCAACGAAGTAGTAGTTATTAAATGTGAACAACAAGGCACATTTGGCATGGAAGTTGAAATGGCTGTTAAGGTAGACATTTCCAAGCTTGATGCAAGCAAACTCGTATTCTACTCCTACGATGCAGCTTCCAACACATACAAGAAGTTGGCTAATACTAACTACTTTGTAGATGCTAACGGTTATGTTCACTTCACAACAAAGTTGGCTGGCAGCATTATTGTTACAGACAAGGCTCTTACAGCTAAGTAGTATTTAATTTTAGTTAAATATACTAAAAACTTACATACATTTAGGCAGATGTTAAAAGGCTAGTTTAATAAATTATCATTTATACCATCTGTCCATTGTAGTGTCAACTAAAAAAAATCGGACACTATCAAGATTTTTATCTTGATAGTGTCTGTTTTTTTATTGTATAAAGAAAAATCTAAATAGGTTAAAACACTTTACAAACAGGATTCTTCTAACCTGAAACAATTACATTATTATAATCTTTCATTTGGGATTTCAGCTTTTATGCAAGTTTTGGGCATTGAGAATCTCTGTGTAAATTAACCCTGTTTTGCAAAAGACAAAGGTCTGTTTCCAATTAAAGTTTGCCAGAATTATGGACAGCCCGTCCGAGGAGATTTTACTTGTTTTCTCCATTTCCGCTTTTGTTTAAGATTACTGAATTTTCAAATTTCTGCCGTTATATTCTTCATAATACCCTATATGTATGTCCTAATAAGCCTACATTAAAATTATTTTCTGTAATATAATTAAAATATTTCTATTTGGTAATACCTTCACAAAAATTATCTCTATGGTATGCGTAAAATTTTTTATTTCCGGCTTTAAATATTATTTCATCAGGCTGACATCAATTATCACAGTTTACTCTCAGTGTAATCCGTGTAATATGTTTAACTGAGTATATTGGAACTGCATGGTCAAAATTATCTGCACTGTTCCAAAATGAACAAATAAATTTTATCATGGTACTTTTCCATCACATTTACACATACTGATAAATTATTGTGGTTATCTGACATTACAAGTAATTTTATTTTTATCATTTCCCTTTGTATTTTCAGACAACTTTTATTTTTAAACGCATATAATATTGTAAAACTATATTACAGGCGGTGTTTTTATGAATAATAATCAAAATCAAATTAACTTCATTTTAAATCAGCTTAGTCAGAAATTGGGAGCTAATCCTCAAAAGCTTAAATCCGATATTGAAAAGGGAAATCTCAATGGAATTTTAAACAATCTTCCCCAAAATGAAGCACAAAAAATAAACAATATTCTATCCAGTCCACAAGCTATAAATGAACTTCTTAACTCAAAAGAAGCGAAAAATCTTATGGAAAAATTAAACGGAGGCAGATAAATATGTCGGATCTTACTGCAAAAATAAACGAAATTTTAAACAGTGAAGAAGGTATGAATCAAATCAAAAATTTGGCAAATTCTTTGGGTTTAATACCACCTTCGGGAGAAAATCGGGAGGAAAACTCTCCACCTCCCTCTCCTGAATCTCAAATCCCTCAGATAAATCCGGAAATGTTTATGAATATACAAAATATAATCTCCTCTATGAATACACAAGATACAAATTCCTCACTATTGCAGGCACTAAAGCCTCATTTAAGCCCGGAGCGACAAAAAAAAATTGACGATGCTGTTAAAATTATGAATTTGGTAAAGCTTTTTCCTATTTTAAAGCAGTCAGGTTTGTTCGGCGGTGATAAAAATTGATTAACGGAGATATATCTTATTCTTCCAATGATTTTCTTAAAATGCAGCAAGATGCCGTAACACGGGTTCGTGAAATGCAGAAAAAAGCTCAGGAAAAAATTGCACAAACCAATCAAATATCATCAACAACAAATAATATCCCAATTTCCCAAAACAATAATTTTTCGCAAATGCAGAATAATTTCCAACCTCCAAAATTAAAAGAAGTTTTAGGTGCAAATTTAAACAATACTGTGGAAAATCTTTCTGCTTTGCCGAAAAAAGCCCTTTCTTCCCTGAGCTCTGTTTTGGAAAATATGGGAATTGACAATGATCGGCTTTTGATTATACTATTAATATTAATTTTGGCTAATGATGACGGAGATAAAAACTTGATTTTAGCTCTTGCATACCTTTTGTTCTAAAATCATCTCCATTCGGTCTTTCGTCATGGTATATTTTAATATATCCCAATAGCGACCTTTATAATAGTAGTCATTCAGTCGTTTTCCCTTTCTTACAAATCCTAATTTTTCTAAAAGTCTGCGACTTGCTTCATTAAATTCAAATACCTCTGCTTCTATTATATTTATCATATTATAATGATAAAGTGCCGGTAAAATTGTACTGAGTGCCTCATAACAGTAGCCTTCTCTGTAATGTTCTACTATTCCGTAGCTTAGCCAGCATCTTTCATGTGCATCATCCATCCACCCCAATCTTATATAACCTATCGGAGTTCCGGTTTCTTTTATTTCCAAGATAACATATAAATCTCCTGAAATGATAGTATTTCGTATATCATTACGCTGGTTGCTTTCTGTTATTTTGGTATCAAGCCCCACAGACATTTCTCTTAGTTTAAACATGGATTTCCATTGGCTGAGCATTAAAGCGTCATCCTCTGTAACACTTCTGATTTGAAGTCTTTGGGTATATAAATATTTTCCCATTTTATCACCTGATTTTACATTATATCGTTTTATGGTTTTCTTATATATTATAATACATTTGTCTCACTTTTTCTATTATAAAATTATATTAGTTTATATGGACTTTATCGGTAAATTTGTGTTATAATATCAATTATGAATAAATAAAATAACGGAGGGTAATTATTAATGTCTACAAAACGAAAGAAGCGCAGTAACAGCAAAAAAAGCAGTCCATCGTCATATGCCGCAAAAAATAATACTGCTGTTAAAAACAGTTCAGCAAAATCTGCTCAAAATAAAAGTGTTCAAAATAAAAGCGTTCAAAATAAAAATGCTCAAAATCGTTCTGCTCAGCCTAATACTGCACAAAATAAACCTAATACCATACAAAATAAAACTAATACTGCACAAAATAAATCTAATACCATACAAAATAAATCTACTGTAAACAAAACAACAAGAAAAAAACCGACACCAAAAACACAAAACATTCCTCCATATACCATTGCTTTGGCTTGTATGGGCACAATCGCTATAGGTGTAGCTGTATTTTCCATATTCAGCAAATTTTCAGGCACATCAGAAATTATGGACAGTAATTACTCATCATCAGAAACTATCTCATCATCTTCTGTTGTTTCCTCAGAGGAAATAAGTTCCCCAAGTAATTCCTCCAAAGAAAATATCTCCGATGAATCTTTATCTGAATCTGTTTCAGAGCTTCCTGATATTGAAGAAGATGCTGAAAAGAAAATTTCCGAAATTGCTCTTTACGGAGAAGAACTCAATGCAATTTTAACTACCAGAACAGGTGTGAACGAAAAAGGTGAAAATGTGGGAAAAGCTTCTATTCCCACAAAAGTGCTTACCCAAAAACTTAATGTTACCCCAATGAGCCATAAAACTTCAGAGGACCCAAACGAAAAATCCGATGAAGAAACCAAAGAAAAAGATGAAAAAAACGAAGTAGCCGCAAAGGACAATAAAGAAAGTTCATCACAGGAGAAAATTGAAAAAACTGCTGAGAAGCCCTCAGAAAAATCTGCTGAAAAACCCTCAGAAAAACCTGCTGAGAAGCCCTCAGAAAAGAACAATGAAAAGCCAAATGACAATTTAAATGAAAAACCCACCGATAAACCGGCTGAAAGACAAAGCGAAAAATCATCCGATGAACCGGAAGACAACTCCTCCGAAAATCAATCTGAAGAATCCGAAGTAAAGACTAAATATAAAGGTTCCGGTGCAGCAAATATTCCAGCCTGGAAAAAAGTAAATAAAGATGTCAGAGGATGGATTAGAATACCAAATACAAATATAAATTATCCTGTAGTAGTAGGACCTAACAACAAATACTATGAAAACAAAGATATTTATAAGAATAGCAGCAGAAACGGTGTAATCTGGGCTGACAGTGATACAAAATTCGGAACAGGCAAACAAGTTTCCAAAAACACTGTTATTTATGGACATAACTGGACTAACTATTCCGCAAATCCAAAAATCGGACGGGACAGCGACGTCATGTTTGCACAGGTAGCTGCATTCCATCATTTGGATTTTGCTCAAAAAACTCCTTACATATATTATTCTACTGAATCTGAGGAAATGGTTTGGCAAGTATTCGCCGCATTCTATACCGAAGTCCAGTTTAACTATATAGTAAGTGACGGCAGCAGCGATTATATGAAAAACCTCATCAGTGAAGCTAAAAGCAGAAGTCTGCACAAATACAATGTGGATGTAAATGAAAATGATAAAATTTTAACTCTTTCCACTTGTACAAGAGCTTGCGGTCCTTCTCCGAATCAGCGTTTTGTAGTTATGGCCAGAAAATTAAGAGCAGGTGAAAAACCATTCACCCCTTCCATCACTGCCAATCCTAACCACAAACGCCCCAATATTAGATAATTTTCTAAAAAATTTTTAAAACCCCCTTGACAATATAAACTTTATAATGTATAATGAATAAGCTGTAATTCCAAAGACAGCAGGTGTTGATAACTGAAATGGCTTAATTGCCTGCCTGCCGAGGAAGCAATATAAAGTTTATTTGATTTATCATTTTGTTACTTTATGCTTCTTCTGCCATGCAGGGGAAGCATTTTTGGTATATAAAAAATTTGGGAGGTGAAAGATTTGCCAAGCGAGAAAGTTTTAGAAGAAAAGAAATTAGCCGTTAGTGAAATTAAGGCTAAATTGCAAAACTCTGTTGCAGGTGTAATCGTTGACTATAAGGGAATCAGTGTTGCTGACGATACAAAATTGCGTAAGGAATTGCGTGAAGCAGGTGTCGAATACACAGTAGTTAAGAATACTCTTTTGAGATTTGCTGCTAAGGAATCCGGATTTGATGAACTGGTTAATGTTCTCGAAGGAACTACAGCTCTTGCTGTATCCAAGGAAGATCCAGTTGTTGCTGCTAAAATTCTCAACAAGTATGCTGAAGATTCTAAGGGTAAGTTCTCCCTTAAAGCCGGTTATGTTGAAGGTAAAATCCTCGACAAAGCAGAAGTTGAAAGTCTTGCTAAGTTGCCAAGCAAAGAACAGTTGCTCACTCAATTGCTCAGCGTGCTCAATGGCAATATCAGAGGACTTGCTGTTGCTCTTAATGCTATTGCTGAAAAGAAGCAAGGCGAAGAAGAAGTTGTTGCTTAATTTTAACAACTTTATCTCAGGCGCTGTATATGCGCAAAAAATCTAGAATTAAAAATAAGAATTATGGAGGTATATTACTATGGCTTCTGAAAAAATAGTAAAATTTATTGAAGAAATCAAAACTCTCAATGTTATGGAACTTGCTGATTTGGTAAAGGCAATTGAAGAAGAATTCGGTGTTTCTGCTGCTGCTCCTGTTATGGTAGCTGCTACAGCTGCTGCTGCTCCTGCTGCTGAAGAAAAGAGCGAATTTGACGTTATTTTGGTTGACGGTGGTGCTTCCAAGATGGGCGTTATCAAGATAGTTAAGGAACTCACAGGTCTTGGACTTAAAGAAGCTAAGGCTGTTGTTGACGAAGCTCCAAAGCCAATTAAGGAAGGCGTTTCCAAGGCTGAAGCTGAAGAAATCAAAGCTAAGCTCGAAGAAGCTGGCGCTAAAATCGAACTCAAGTAATTTAATTTACTTATTAAACCCCACTGTTTTAAAACAGTGGGGTTTTGTTATATATGACTTTATATTTAAAGGAGATTTAGTTTATGTACAATGTATTATATTCATTTTTAGAAAAATTAGGGATAAAACTACATAGTATTGTTCTTATAAATCCAGGCAAATTAAAAATTAAAGTAATAAAAGAAATAAGAGAAATTAATAATCTCAGTCTTAAAGAAACTTTGGAACTTGTGGATAAAGCACCTGTATTAATTAAAAAAACTTTATCTAAAAGCAAGGCTGAAAAAATCAAATTAAGACTGGAAGCATTAGGTGCTGAAATTAATTTGCAATAATTTATTTAACTCCTTATTTATTATGCAATAAAACAAGGAAATTTAACCACTTATTTTATGAAAGCTTTTAAAAAGGAGGAAATATAATGAAAAATAAACTATTAGCATTAATACTTGGGTTTACACTCATTCTTACAGGCTGTGGGGCAACATCAAAAGACGAGTCCTTTAATGAACAGGCTTATATGCAAGGTTCTACTGCTGCCTTTGACGAAACTGTAAGTGAAGAATCCGAAGTTACCTCTGATTCTGCTCCAAAATCAGGTATGCTAAATAACAAGTCAAATCAACAATCAAATACCCAAAGAAAACTGGTTAAAAACAGCTCTATGAATTTGGAAACCAAAGAATTTGATGATGGAATGACTTATCTTTTAAATCTCATTGAAGAAAACGGTGGATATATTCAAAATCAAAACATCAATGGCAACAGTCTTTACAACAAAAGTGACAGATTTTGCAGAAATGCCACAATTATAGCCCGTATTCCCAGCGAAAATTTGGAAACTGCCCAAAATAAAATAAGCGAAAAATTTAATATAACTTATAAAAATGATTTTATAGATGACATTACTGATTCCTATTATGATACAGAAGCTCACCTCAACACATTGAAAGCACAGGAAAAGAAACTTTTGGAACTTTTGGATAAAGCACAGGAGCTTTCAGATGTTATAGAACTGGAAAAAGCATTGGCTCAATGCCGTGGCGATATTGACGCTTTTACAGGCAGATTAAAACGCATGGATAATCAGGTGGCTTTTTCCACAATTACCATAAATCTTGCCGAAGTTATTGAATATCAGGAAAGTCCCAACAATCCTCTTACTTTCGGTGAAAAAATTAAACGCAGTTTCTCCATAAGCGGACGCCAACTCCAAAACTTCTTCTCCGGATTGTTGTTCTTTATTATTGAAGATTTACCGCTATTATTAATTCAATTAGTAATATTAGGTGCAATTATACTATTAGTTACATGGATAGTTAAAAAAATCAAAAAAATACTTCCTAAAAAAGCTCCTAAAACTTATGGCAGTGCTCCTGTAAACTATGCTGAACAATTTAAAAATGAAGTTAAGGACAACAAAGATATTAAAGAAAACACAAAAGACAAAAAAGAATAAGATATCAAAATAAGACCTCTAAATTTTAACTTACTTTGATTAATCCTATTAAATATCTTCCGTAATAAGCGGGCAGCTTTGGCTGTCCGTTTATTTATATTGTAAATTTATTAAATATGTGATAAAATTAAAGTGGAATCTTTTATTGAAGAAAGGATATGATATTATGAAAATGTCAAACTGGAGCAAATTGGAAATCAGCACTTCCAAACTTGGTTTTGGCGCTATGCGTCTGCCAAAAGACGAAAACGACAACATTATTCAGGAGGAAGTAGACAAAATGGTCAAATATGCCATGGAACATGGCATTAACTACTATGACACTGCCTATGTTTACGGCGATGGTGCCAGTGAACTGGCTCTGGGAAAAGCTTTAAAGCAATTTGACAGAAAAGACTTTTTCCTGGCTGACAAAATGCCTCTTTTTAACCCTAAAGGTGAAGATTATCTGGAAAAAACATTTAACACAACCTTAACCCGCCTTGATACCGACTATGTTGATATGTATCTTATGCACTCTCTTAGAAAAAGCTCAGTTAAAAACATGATAAATTTAGATGCAATTAAATGGGCTGTAGAAAAGAAAAAACAAGGCAAAATTAAATACATAGGTTTTTCCATTCATGATGATTATGAAACACTTTTAGAAATTTTAGACCTTTACGACTGGGATTTTGTACAAATTCAATACAACTATATGGACAGAGATGATGCCCCCGGCGAAAAAGGCTATGAAGAATTAAAAAAGAGAAATATTCCAATTATTATTATGGAACCACTTAAAGGCGGTATATTGGCTGATATTTCCGAAAAGCTCAATCAGCCTTTCAGAGATTTGGGCGGAAGCAATGTGAGCTACAGTTTCAGATGGCTGGCTGAAAAAGAAGGAATTATGACTATACTTTCCGGTATGAGCAATATGCAGCAACTTAAAGATAATATTGAAATTTTTGAAAACCTGAAGCCCTTGGAAGAAAAAGATTATATTGCCATTGAGCAAGTCAAGGAAAATATTAAAAAATCTCAGAAAATACAATGTACAGGCTGTGAATATTGTATTCCTTGTCCCCAGGGAGTAAAAATCCCACAACTTTTTAATGCTTGGAATGTAAATGAAATGCGAAGCGGAGATAACTGGATAAATAATGGTGATATAGATTATGACAATGCCCAGCTTTGCGTATCCTGCGGAATTTGTTCTACACGCTGCCCTCAGCATTTTGATATTCCTGCAAAAATAAAGGATTTATTGTCAGAAAAAGACAAGTAGAAAATTGCCCCTAAAATTCGTATAAAATTTTTCTTATTTGGCATTAAGAATATATTTAATTACTTATTAATAACAATTTATAATAATATCTACCAAAAAAGTCGAAGAAAAAAATTCGGCTTTTTTATTTTTCATCAAAATCTATGATTATTTCTCCAAAATACTGTCACTTTCACTATTGACTTTTTACCTGTAATGTTCTATTATATGTAAGCAACATACACAACATATTGTTGCAACTTTTTAGATATGCAACTATATATTGTATATCAGAATATTATTTAACTAAACTTGATAATTAAATTATAAACATTAAACGCAGGGGGAATAAAATATGATTACTCAAATTACCAAAAGGGATGGCAGAAAAGTGGCATTTGATATTAACAAAATTTCTGATGCTATTTTTAATTCAGCACGAGCAATAAATGGTCAAGACCGTGATACAGCTCAACGTTTGGCTGAAGAAACAGTTAAATATTTGGAAGAAAATGTTTCTGAAAAAGAGCCTACAGTGGAACAAATTCAAGATGCTGTAGAAAAAATTCTCATTAAAAACGGACATTCCCGCACAGCAAAAGAATTTATTCTTTACAGAGCTGAACGCACAAGAATCCGTGAAATGAACACAAGACTCATGAAAACATTTGAAGATCTGACTTTTAAAGATTCCTGCGACAACGATATTAAAAGAGAAAATGCAAATATTGACGGCGATACCGCTATGGGCACCATGCTTAAATACGGAAGTGAAGGTGCTAAACAGTTTTATCATATGTTTATGCTTAACCCCGAACATTCCAAAGCCCATTTGGAAGGTGATATTCACATTCACGACCTAGATTTCTACGGTCTTACAACAACTTGCTGTCAAATTGACTTGGATAAACTTTTTACAGGTGGTTTCTCCACAGGCCATGGCTTTTTAAGAGAACCTAACGATATTCAAACTTATGCAGCTTTGGCTTGTATTGCTATTCAGTCCAACCAAAATGACCAACATGGCGGTCAAAGTATTCCTAACTTTGATTATGCTATGGCAAAGGGCGTTAAAAAAACCTTTAAAAAGCATTACATTTCCAACCTGGGCAAATTTCTGGAACTTGAAGACATTGTTGCAGACGGCGTTGAAAAAGCTAAGGAAATTGTAAACAAAGTAGAAAAAGAATACAGTCTTATTCCATCTTTGGAAAACGATGAAGAATATACAGCAAAACAAAAAGAACTTCTTCTTCAAATTACAGATGAAAAAACAGCTGACAAAGCAGCTAAATTTGCTAAAAAATACGCAATTAAAGAAACCAATGCCTCTACATACCAGGCTATGCAGGCATTAGTTCACAACCTTAACACAATGCACTCCAGAGCAGGTGCGCAAATTCCATTCAGCTCCCTTAACTACGGTATGGACACTTCCGCAGAAGGCAGAATGGTAATTCTTAACTTGCTTAATGCTACAGATGACGGATTGGGCAATGGTGAAACACCTATTTTCCCTATTCAGATATTCAAAGTTAAGGAAGGCATAAACTACAACCCCGGCGATAAAAACTATGATTTATTCCGCCGTTCCATGGAGGTTTCTTCTAAACGTCTTTTCCCTAACTATTCTTTTATAGATGCTCCATTTAATCTGCAATACTACAAAGAAGGTCATCCCGAAACAGAAATTGCCTATATGGGCTGCCGCACAAGAGTTGCTGCAAATGTTTATGATCCTTCCAAAGAAATAATGTTTGGCAGAGGAAACTTGAGTTTTACATCAATTAACCTTCCAAGACTTGGCATTAAAGCTAACAAAGATATTGACCTTTTCTTTGAAATGCTGGATAAGGAAATAGAGTTGGTATGCGATCAGCTTTTGGAAAGATTTAAAGTTCAAGCTTCCAAAAAAGTTAAGAATTCCCCATTCCTTATGGGTCAGGGAGTATGGATTGATTCCGACAAACTCTCTTGGGATGATACTATTGGTGAAGTTCTTAAACACGGCACATTGACAGCAGGTTTTATTGGTCTGGCAGAATGTCTTACCGCTCTCACAGGAAAACATCACGGTGAAAGCGAAGAATCTCAAAAATTGGGTCTTAAAATTGTAAGCCATATGAGAAAACGCATGGATGAAATGTGTGAAAAAACTCATCTCAACTTCTCACTTATTGCTACACCGGCAGAAGGTCTGTCAGGTAGATTTGTAAATATTGACAGAAAAAAATACGGAGTTATTGAAGGCATTACAGACAAGGAATACTACACTAACTCTTTCCATATTCCTGTTAAATTCCCGATTTCTGCTTTTGATAAGATTAAATTGGAAGCTCCTTATCACGAACTTACTAACGGTGGACACATCACATATGTTGAACTGGACGGGGACCCCTGCAAGAATATTGACGCATTTGAAGCTGTTATTCGCTGTATGAAAGAAAGCGGAATCGGATATGGCTCTGTAAATCATCCTGTTGACCGCGACCCTGTCTGTGGATACACCGGTATTATAGATAATGTATGCCCTAAATGCGGCAGAGTTGAAGGTGATATTCCCTTTGAACGCATCAGAAGAATTACAGGTTATCTGGTAGGTACATTGGACAGATTTAACAATGCTAAAAAAGCTGAGGTAAATGACAGAGTAAAACACAGTGTAGGTATGGAGAGAATATAATGATCAGAATTGCCGGAGTTGTAAAAGAATCCATTGTAGACGGAAAAGGCATTAGATTTACTTTATTTACTCAAGGCTGTCCCCATGGCTGCAAAGGCTGTCATAACCCGGAAAGCCACAATATAAACGGCGGTTATGATATAGAAGCTGAAAAAGTCATTGCTGAATTTAATAAAAATCCGCTTTTGTCCGGAATTACTTTCAGCGGTGGTGAACCTATAATACAGGCAAAAGAACTTATTCCCATTGCTGAAGCCGTAACCCGACAAGGAAAAAACTGCTGGATTTACAGTGGCTGGACTTTTGAAGAACTTATGGAAAAAAATGATGCTGACATCAACAAGCTGCTTTCACTTTGTGATGTCTTGGTTGATGGCAAATATGAAGAAAATGAAAGAGATTTAACACTTCTTTTTAGAGGAAGCCTAAATCAAAGAATTATTGATCTTAAAAAATCCCTTTCCCTAAAAAAAGCAATTATACTTGAATAAAAAATATCCGCACTTATTGCTGTTAAAATAAGTGCGGAATTTTTTTATATGTAATTATTTGAAACAATTATACCATTCATTATATATAAGAGTAATTTTTTCATTATTTTATTGCATTGTTTTGTAATATTTTTGTTAATTTCTTTTTACCTCTTTATTTTTGTATAATTATGAGTTATAATTATCATGCAAACAGTTATTATAAGGAGGAGAATAAAATGAAAAAAATTTTATCCATTGTTTTGGCGTTGACAATGATTTTCAGCTTATCCATTAACGCTTTTGCTTATAATGATGAATATGAATATGTCCCATCAGATATTAAGCTCACAGATTACAAGGGCAATGAAATAACTTCGTTACGCCCTGGAGAAAGCCGAAGAGTTTATTTGAGAAATGATAGTAATGAAAGATTAATAATCAGAAACCCGGAAATTGTCAGCTATGGAAGTGTTGCAACAATTAGCGGTATAAAGGATAATCGCAATGAGGCAAGCTTTAATATTAATGTAAGTAAAGATGCCAGAAATGGTGATTATTTTATTATCGACTTTCAATACAGAGGCTCAGACCGTAAATGGTACAACGATGATGTTGTTATTGACATAGGTCGCAGCTCCTCAGGTGGTTCCGGCAGCTCAAGCGGATATTCCGATTATGATGTAGACATAGACGGATATTATGCAATTTTTGACCCTGATTATGATTCAAAAGTTAATATAGGCTTTAACAGAAACTATATTGTATATGAGGCTTATATTACATCATCAAAATATAAATTTAATTTAACTTATGATACAGATGACAAATATGATTTGGAAAGAAAATATTCCGATGCATATTTGGAATTCTTTAATGTTCCTGCTCGTCCTACTTTCGGAAGATCCGGTACTTTGTCTTTCTACACAGATTGCAGATATATTTACAGTGTGGATTCCAGAGGTAAACTTACTAAACTTTCTGCTGAATACGACAGAGATGATGGTATTTTGTCCATTCGTACATCCAGATTGGAAGATTATGTACTTTCCGATAAGCCTCTTAGCAGCCATGGCAGCAGCCACGGTGGAAGCAGTTCAAATTACTATGTAGACTATGATGTAGATTCAGATGGATATGATGCAGAATTTGACCCTGATTATGATGACAATGTTTTAATTGGATTCTATGACAATTCCATTACATATGAAGCACGCATTACTTCATCAAAATACAAATTTGACTTGCACTACAACACTTATGACAAATATAATATAGCTAAAAATAACCGTGGTGCTTACTGTGAATTTTTCAATGTAACTTCTCGTCCTACTTTTGGCAAATCAGGTACATTGACTTTCCACACAGACCTTAAATACATTTACTCTATAGACTCCCGCGGAAAACTTACCAAGCTCACTCCTACTATTGACAGATATGAAGAAACACTCTCCATCCGCACTGACAAATTGGGTAGTTATGTAATTTCTGATAAACCTCTTAAAGGAACTTCTTCTAGCAGTTCATCTGATAATTCTTCAAGCGACAGACCATCTTCACCTTCTACACAAACAGGAAGCACCCAGAAACTTGATGTTTCAGCATCTAACATAAGTTCTGCCAACAGAGAAGGTAAATATGCTGTTGTTAAGTTAAATGGTGACAAGGTATACACCAGCGGTACTGATTTAGTTACCGCAGGCAAAACTCTTACATACGGAGAAAAAATTATTCTCAGACGTGTAAATGGCAAACATGTTGAATATCAATGGTATATTGATGCAAAGAACTCCGGAAAAGCTTCTTCAAAATTAGAGCTTGGTATGACTGTCAATGACAAGAGTATTAAATCTAAATTTGAAAAATGGTTCTCCAACAAAGTTTCTGTTGTAACATTTAACCACAAAGGCAGTATGGGAATTAACCCAAGCGTTGCTGTCAGAGCAGATTTAACCGGTCTTAACAAAAATAGTTTAATTGCATATCTTTATAACCCAACTACAAATACTTATAAGAAAATGACAAATGCTAATATTTATGTTGACTCCGCAGGTTACACACATTTTAATATCAGCGAAGGTGGTTCAGTAATTATTACAGACCGCACATTGCGATAAAGCAAATTTTTCCCCACTTAATATATTAAGTGGGGAATTTTTTTTAAAATAAACAACAAGCTCTGAAGTTATTGTCAGAGCTTGTTGTTTATTGATTTTTTTACTGTAAAACTACATCTTACATAATTTTAATATTTAAAAATAATTAACTGTAGCTGTGCGGGGTTTTTCATCAAAATCTTTTACCGCAGAATATCCCAAAGCTGCTGTACCCCATACCACATGGTTATCAGGAATATTTAGTGAACGCAGAATTTCTCTTGTATCAGTGCAATCACATATATCTTTAAGCTGATTAATCCATACTGAGCCTATACCCAAAGAATGTGCTGCCAAAAAAATGTTTTCCAAAGCACATGAACAATCAGCATAACCATTATTGTTATCTCTGTCATTTGATAGAATAATAATACATTTTGAATGATACATACTATAATTAGAGCGATTCATATTTTTTTCAACAGATTTTTCCAGTTTATGAATAATATCTTCATTGCGAACAACCGTAAATACAAATGACTGCTTATTCATAGCTGTAGGAGCATGCAAACCGCATTTTACTATAGTTTTTAACATATCATCGGAGATTTGTTCATCAGTAAAAGATCTGACGCTGCGTCGTGTTAGAATTGTTTTAATTGTTTCATTCATACATATCACATCCTCATATTTTTATAATTTTATTTTTTTTTAGGGAAATTAAGCCTTTTTTAAAATATTTTTAAATTGTTAATTGTCAACAAAATCCATTAATATTTCAAATTCCTTTGTTAAAACTATTATTACACCGTTAGTATATAAAATACGGCGTATAGGAGGAAAAATATGAAAAAATTAATGTCGATTTTGCTGGCATCAGCATTGATTTTCTCATTTTCTGTAACTGCAATGGCAGAAGAAAATGAAAAAATCACTTTTGGCACGGATAAAAACGGCGCTGTGCTGAATAGAAATGAAATATTGTCGCCTTGGCAAACCTACGAATTTCCTATTAAACTGGACGGTGCGCCGCTTTCCAATGAATTAGGTGATAAATACAAAATACGTTTGGAAAATATCAAAGGCAGCAATGCAGTACAGGAAATTAAGGTATTGCGTGGTATGGATAACTATTATCTCAGAGTAAAAGTTCTGCCACTGTCCTATGTAGAGCAAACTTTGGTAGAATACCGTCTTACAATGTCAAGCGGTAATGACAGAATAGCAACTGAATTCGGTTTTACAGCGGGTTTTCGCAGGGTTTCAAATGATTATATAAATAACCTTACTGCCGGTGATGAAATCCGTGTAAATAATGATTATCCGGTATTTACAAAAGAACAATTAAATCAAATTTCCAAAATAAACAATTATAAAAAAGTTACTTTTGTCGGTGATAAATGGCGTTATACCGTCAATGTTACCGATAAAGGGCCTGCAAATTTCCTTTACACCTATAATAACATTGAAAATATAATAAGTAAATACCCTCAAAATGATTTTCTCTGTTTAAGCTTCCCTGCCGGTTCTCAATTTTCACAAAGTATTCTGGAAATTGATATTTCCGAATATGAAGAAAGCTTCAAAAACGGCGTATATGCTTATTCCTATTATAATGGTGTATTAACCCCACTATCCTGTAAACTGGACTCTGAAAACCTCACAGCAGAGCTTACAGTTTATGGATTGGGACAATATATCCTTACTGATAAGCCATTAAAGCAAACACAAATCAATAATAATACAAATAACCCTGCAACAGGTTATAATGATAATATGCCTGCTGCATTTATAGCTCTGATTTCCTCTGCCGTGGGAATTATAATTTTAAAGCAAAGAATTCACTAATGTAAAACAAAAGACGAAACTGGGAGAGCAGTTTCGTCTTTTATTTTAATTATTCAAATAATGTAACTGTAAAGTTAAATTATCTACCTGTACCTGGGTTATCCTTGTCAGCAGGTTTTTCGGAAGGAGCTTCAGCAGGAGCTTCAGCAGGAGCTTCTGTTGGTTCTTCTTCAATACCGAGTTCGTTTTCAGAAATTACGTAGTTCTTGAGAACTCTTGTTCTGATTTCGAGTGTGCCTTCTTCTTCATTCCATGTTGCAGGAACTTCTGTAAGGTTGTGATCTTCGTCTATTTCGTAAACGTGGAAGCCCTTGAAAGAAGTGTCATCGGAGTAGAAGAACAAAGAACCTGTTCTGTTGAACTTAGGAGCGTGTGGCCAGCTGTAGAAGAACAATTCGTAATCTGGTTCAGCGTATTTTTCCCAAACCTTTTCATCCATTGTTGTGGAGAAGCAGCCATCAAAGCTTCTGATACCTGTTGTGTCAACGATGAACATAGCTTGTTGTCCAGCTTTTTCAAATTGGAAATCTTCAACTTCTTGGTGAGTTTCTCTCCAATCGTGGCCGTATTCGTTAGAGTATCTGATGTAGTCGATTTCTCTGCAGAGTTCAGGAATATCAAAGTTGTCCTTAGCTTGTTGAGCTGTCTTAGCAATTGTTACCTTACCGAAGAGGTCGCCACGAACATCGAGGTTAGCTGTAGCTTCTTTAAGGTTAATTGTAATGAACCAGTCGTAAGACATAGGAGCTTTGCTGCCGCCTACTGTTACTGCTTTAAATGCAGCTTTAACTTGGTCTTCAGCCCATACAGTCATATCACGAACTTGTGTATTGTTAGCGTTTATCAAGTTAGCATTTGTAACATAAGTTTCTTCGCCAGTTTTGTTGTCAATGATTACATAGTTAAGTTCACCATCAGACATCAAATCAGCAGGGTTGTAATTAACAGCAATAAGACCGTTAGAATCTAAACCTACAACACCCTTGTTTGCCAAAACACGGAGTTCAACACGGCTGTCTTTTTTGTAGTTAGGAGCCCAAGAGTAAATTGTGTTAATGATTTCGTTAGGAATTCTTGCATTGATTGCATATACTTGGCTGGAGTAACCGCCAACTTTTCTTGCTTTCTTAGAGTCAATTTCATAGTGAGAAACTCTTGTAGGTGTTCTGTCTGTCTTTTCGTATTTGTGGTAACCGAGCTTAACACCATCTTCAACAACGAGTCTTTCACCAACGTTTACTTGGAAGAAAGCCTTGTATTTTCTCATATCGGATTCTTTGAAGTCGTAAGGAAGTTCATCGAGTTTAATAGCGATAACTGTTTCGTCATCAACTCTGATTTCCTTTTGATCCCATTCAGAGAAACCTTTCATTTCTGTTCCAACATAAAGTGGGCTTTCTGGGCTAACTGTTGGGTCAACATTTGGTTCTGTTGGTCTAGCAAAAGCTGTTACAGCCATGCCAGCTACCATAGAAGTAGCCAATGCCAAAGATATAATCTTCTTCATTATTATTTCCTCCAATAAATTTAAATTTAGTTTGTGACCTAGGGAATATGCCTCTCTCCTTGCTTCTTCCCTTGTCGCTGAACATATAATAACTCATTTCAATTCATTTGTCAAGTGTTTTTTGAAATTTTTTTGTAATTATTCTGTAATCTTTTAGCTTTTCTGTAATATTACTATAATTATCAATTCCAGTCATATGTTTTTTGGCTAATTATTATATAATACAATTC
>JAHHUA010000049.1 GCA_020024235.1 Oscillospiraceae bacterium | reverse complement strand
TTTTAATTCTGATTAGGAATTTGATTTTGGTTTTGTGTTTGCTGCTTTCTAAATCGTGATGAAATTTTCTTATCATTTACCGCAGGCAAACAGAAACCAAATTCACAGTATTCGCCCTCTGAGCTTTTTACAACTATGTCGGAGTTGTGCAGATTTATAATTGAACGCACAATATGAAGTCCTAAACCCACACCTGTTTTATCCAAACTCCGGGATTTATCGCTTTTATAAAATCTCTCAAACAGTTTTGGAATTTCATCCTTTTTAATTTTGGCTCCGGAGTTTTTAATTCCTGTATAAACCTTTCCGTCAGTTCTGTCATAGTCATAGATAATTTCTATATAGCCGCCTGGGTTTACAAATTTAACAGCATTTTCAATGAGATTGTAAACTACCTGATGAATTAAATCACAGTCGCCCTCCACCATTATTCTGCCGCTGTCAAGGCCTATTATGTCAAGACCTTTTTCATTTATTTTCTGTTCAAAGGTGAATACAGTCTGACAAACCAAATCGTTAATATCAAATTCGGAAACAGATGTGGTCATTTCTCCAGCTTCTATTCTTGCAATATTGAGCATGGACCTTACAAGACGGCTGAGTCTTTTTACTTCATCTGAAACAATTTTTAAGTAGTGATTTTGTTTTTCCGGGGGAATGGTTCCGTCCAGTATTCCGTCTACAAATCCGCCTATAGTTGTCATAGGAGTTTTAAGTTCATGGGAAACATTGGCTATAAACATTCGTCGAGTGCTTTCTAAAGTGGCAAGAGATGATGCCATTTCATTAAAAGACATGGCAAGTTTGTCAATTTCATCGTTGCCTTCCACATGAACTCTGACAGTAAAATCTCCTCTTGAAAAACTTTCGGTGGCTTTAACCATTTCTTTAAGGGGAGTTACCAGTCTATCTGTGGTGAAATAAATGATTACAAATGATATTGACAGCACAGCCACAGAACTTAAAATAAACATTTTTGTTATTTCCGCAAGAAACTGTGTCAAGCCTGAAGCATCAGCACAGGCAAAAACAGTTCCGATTACAATTCCGTCAGTGGATTTAACCGGAATACCCACTATGTAGTGAGCTTTGTCATATATTCCGGAAAGAGTTCCAAGATTTTTGTAGGAGCCTTTGGAAACTTCCGAAAGAATTTCCTTGTCAACTAAATGCTGAAGATAATGAGCACTGTTAGTGTTGGTGCAGATTACGGTGTTTCCGCTGTTATCCACCAAAAACATATCGGCACCTATGGCATTTCCAAGAATTTTGTAACTGGAAAGAGTGAGTTTTATATCTATAAAATATGAGGATTTACCCGTAGCTATGTCAAAACTTGTTATAGCTGCCGCCTGTTGGGCATTTCTCTCCAAAAGATCATATTTATCCTGTTTAAAATACTGTGAAGCAAAAAGAAGCAGTATAAGCCCTAAGAAAATAATGCTTACTAAAATAAGAGCTACACAGATTGAAAAATATTTTGAAAGTAAACTTTGACCGGTTTTTTTCATATTGATGATGCCTTCATTCCGTTAGTCTTTTACTTCAAATTTGTATCCCACACCCCAAACGGTTTTTAGAGTCCATTTGTCGGAAACACCTTCCAGCTTTTCTCTCAGTCTTTTTACATGAACATCAACAGTTCTGGAGTCCCCGTAATATTCAAATCCCCAAACCTCGTCAAGGAGCTGATCTCTGGTGTAAACTCTGTTGGGATTGCTGGCAAGGTGGAAAAGAAGTTCCAATTCCTTTGGAGGAGTATCTACAACAACGCCATTTACTTTAAGCTCGTATTTTGTCATGTTTACTACCAGTTTGTCATAGGATACTTCCTTTGTGTCCTGTTCTGCGGAAGTTTTTCCCGTTCTGCGCAGTACGGCTTTAATTCTGGCAACGATTTCTTTAGCATCAAAGGGCTTAACCACATAATCATCTGCACCCAGTTCCAGTCCCAAAACTTTGTCAAAAGTTTCGCCTTTGGCTGTAATCATAATAATAGGGCAGTCACTTCTTTTGCGAATTTCCCTGCATACCTGCCAGCCGTCCAGTTTCGGCATCATAATATCAAGAAGAACGATATCAGGGGTTTCGCTGTTAAATTTAATGATAGCATCTTCACCATCACTTGCAGTTACTACTGTGTAGTTTTCTTTTTCCAAATATAATCTCAATAGTTCAGCGATGTTTTTATCATCATCGGCAACTAAAATTTTCCCCATAGACATAATAAAGTACCTCCGTCATTTTTTATTTATTTACTTTATTTTAATTATAACCTATTTTTATTAATTTGCATTAATAATTTTTGAACATAATAAAACTTTACGGTAAATATAGGATTTTATTAATATTTACATGATATAATAAAAAACGGCAGCAGCATAGTATTAATGCCGCTGTCATTTTTAAAAAATATTACTCAATTATGTCCGGTAAGGAATATTCCATTCCTTTGGTATCAATAGTTATTGATTGGATAATTTGATCTTCCATTGGTTTGTCGGATAAATTTCGCTTTACATTTGCAATGCGGAGAGCTTCATCAATGCCTTCGATAATTTTTCCGAAAGCGGCATATTGACCATCTAAGTGGGGAGCGTCATCAACCATAATAAAAAACTGAGAACCGGCACTGTCTGGGTACATTGTTCTTGCCATGGAAAGAACTCCCAAAGTGTGTTTCAGTTCGTTTTTAAATCCGTTTGCGTCAAATTCACCTTTGATTGAGTAGCCGGGTCCCCCTGAACCTGTACCTGTGGGACCGCCGCCCTGCATCATAAAGCCGGGAATTACTCTGTGAAAAATAACACCATCATAAAAATGTTTTTGGGCAAGGGAAATAAAATTATTTACTGTATTGGGAGCAATTTGGGGATAAAGCTCCGCAACCATTTTATTTCCGTTTTTCATTTCGATTGTAGCTATAGGATTTATCATAGCATAGTCCTCCATATAAATTTTATATTTTGTTGTTGGGAAAATATAACTTAGTAAATAAAAGAATATTGGATTTATCATAGCATATTCCTAAATGTTTTTTGTTGTTTAAAAAATATAATTTACTAAATTAAAGAACGAATGAAAAAATTATGTATATAAAGCCACCAAGACAAATATTGTTAAATGCCAAAAATTTATCCCCTGACACATAGTGAAAAA
Organism: Oscillospiraceae bacterium; assembly: GCA_020024235.1. GTDB lineage: Bacteria > Bacillota > Clostridia > Oscillospirales > Ruminococcaceae > JAHHUA01. The sequence continues at coordinate 8,331 of JAHHUA010000049.1, read as the reverse complement.
GTGATAAAATACTTGCAAGTATCATAAAAATAAATGATACGGTGTTTAAAAGATTTACCGAACCATGTGCCCAGATACAGGCTAATATATATATGACAATAAGCAATACGCTTTGTGTTATTTTTATTCTTTTTGGTATATTTTCAAAATTATTCATAAAGGTATTTTCCCTCCTTAATACTTATAATCTGATTTTATCATTCATCCTATTAAAAAGCAACATATGAAATAAAAATTTGTTACATATTGTTATGGTATTTATCAGAAATTTCTGATAAAATATATTATATGTATGAAACGGAGGAGTAAACTTGATTAAAAGAAAATTTTTCGGCAGGAATATAGAACCATCCTGTGAATACTGTAAATACGGCAAAATATCAGAATTTGACGGAAATCTTCTATGTGAAAAAAACGGAATTTTAAGTGAGTTTATAAGCTGCAGAAAATTTGTTTATGACCCTTTAAAAAGAAAACCGAAAACTCAAAGAAACCTTCCTAAATTTGATAAGGAAGATTTTACATTGTAAAAATAACAGCTTTTTATCTAAAGGAAGTAAAAATATGAATTTTTTTAAAAAATTAACAGCCATTGTTTTAGTATTCTCTATGTCTGTGTTACTTTCATCAGCTTGTTTAAAACCTGTTAAACCTCTGTTGCCGGAGGGAACAAAAATTAAACGAAGCAGTGCAGTACAGGCAGTTATGATGAATACTATTTCATCAAATGATTTTCCATATAAGAAAAATCTTCTTAACAGTGAGATGCAAAATTATGTGCAGAACACTGTAAAACATCTCCATGAAATAGGAATTAATACTATTTTTTATGAAGCAGTAAATGAGTTTCAGTCTATGTGTTTTATAAAAAGCTGTCCGGAAAGCAGTTTTTTAAGAACGGAAAAAGATATAAGATACAGGACAGACCCCCTTAAACTTATAAAACAACAGGCAGACCAATATGGTATGGATGTTTATGTGGTAATAAATCCCTATAAAATAGGTGATACATCAAAAATTAATTTGCTTAAAGAAAAATATAAAATTTTAAATGACAATGTTTTTATATATGATGATGAAGCATATTTTTTGCCTAATGAAAATGTCATGAAATATGCCGCAGATATGTCAAAGGAATTTGTAAAAAAATATCAGGTAGAAGGCATTGTTTTAAAAGAATTTGAACTTGGCCCCTACAGTCAGTTTCAAAAAATGAATGACTTTTGGATTAAACAGTTCAGTTATATAAAAAATGAAATAGAAAGTGTGAAATCTGATGCCATAGTAGGAGCAATTTTCGATGACAGCAGTGAAAATCATGAAATATACCAAAGCATTGCTTTAAATTTGCTGGAAAATATGGCTATTGATACGGTTATTCCAAGGATTAATCAAACTACAGATGAAGGTTATGAGAAAACAGTAAAAGACTGGTATAAAATTGTTTCAAAATATTCCGTTCCTATGATAACCATAAATAATGCTTACAGAATTTTTGCCCCCACCAAAGAAAACAGTTTTTGTGCAAACAGATTTGAACTTAACTGCCAGGCTATTATCAATGAAAACATGGGTATACGGGGGGTTATAATTGACGATTATACATCTCTTGTAAATAAATTTACCGATATTCAAAATTCTTTATCCACATTGTTTGTAAATGATATAAAAACTACTGACTATGACTATAAAATAGACAATAAGCTGAAGGTGAATTTTGTAAGATCAGGTGTAGTAAATACCGATAAAAATTATGTCTATGTAACAGGAACCTGTAATCCAAAAAAACCTCTTTTTCTGAATAATAAAAAAATAGACAATGTAATGCCAAACGGTATTTTCGGAATAAACCTTCCGGTAAAAGATGATGTGAATATCTTTATGTTCAGACAGGGAAATTCCTATTCCACCATAAGAATATACAAAGAAGGTAAAGTCAGCATTGACTATGATAAAAAAATTTCATCAATTGTGCCTGAAACTACATATCCAAATAAATCCCAAATGATTGACAGCGGTCATATTATAACTCTCAGCTGTGTGGCACCTTCCGGCAGTACGGTTACTGCAACTTTGCAAAAACACAGTATAGTGTTGGAACAGTCAGATGAAGTCGAAGAAGGTCTTCCTGCACTTTTTGAGGGATATATGACTATAGATGACGAAATCCCTCCTTTGTCTGTAACTGATATGGGAAAAATCTCATATGCAATGACATACAACGGAAAGATAAATGTTTCAAGATCACAGGGAAATCTTTTTATAGCAGGTGCAAAAGCGTCAAAAGCTGTAAAAGTAGATGATTATATGGCATATGTTTACAGTGAACCGGATGAAGAAAGTCCCAGTCTTTACACAATGAAAATGGGTGCAACCGATTATGTAATAGCTGATACAGAAGATTTTTATGAGCTTAAATCAGGTGGATTTATAAAGAAAAACTCTGTAAAGATTATAAGCGGTACACCTAGAATAGAAGCCTCATACACATCTTATACCACAGAAAACGACCCCAAGGGCGAAACTGTTAATATAATGGGAAATAATGCGGCAAATATAAAAACAAAAATGACAGATAACTCAATAATTTTTACTTTTTACAATACAAAAACTTTGCCGGATATTATCCCATCCAATACACAGCAGTTTAAAAATATTATTAAACTTAAAATTGACGAGGATACCTATCAGCTTCAGTTTATATTCAAAGATGATGTGGATCCTTGGGGATATAATTACAAATACTATGGAGAAAATCACCAAAATTTAAAGATTTATTTCAAATTTAAGCCAAAGCTTTCCGAAAAAACAGCAAAGCCCTTGGAAAATGTTTCTGTTTATATTGATCCGGCCTGTGTTGATACTGAATTTGACACACTGAATATAATGGAAAACTATGGATTGCATGAAGCGGAAATAAATCTGAACATTGCATTAAAAACCAAAGAACTTCTGGAGGCTATGGGAGCTAATGTGGTGCTTTCCCGATATGACAATAAGTATCTGGGAAATTTGGAAAGAATGACTTCTGCCACTCAGTCAAATGCGGATTTCTTTATTTCCGTAGCACATAACCACATAAAAAACAATGAGGACCGCTTAAATGTATATGGTTCAACTGTGGAATACAGCAATAAATCGTGGCAGGATTTTGCCGATATTCTCACCAACAGTATGAAGGTAAGCACAGGAAGACGTATAAATGAACCCATTGAAAAAGAGGATTTGGTTATGCAGATAACTGCCTGTCCTTCCGTTACCTTAAAAAACGGATATTTGTCAAACCCAAATGAATACAATAAAATTTTGGAACCTATCAGCACTTACAAAACAGCTTCTGCCATAGCAAATGCGATTTTGGATATGCTGATATAACATAAGTTAAATATGAAGTTAATATATGGAGGAAAAATTATGACAGATAAACAAAAAGCATTGGAAACAGCTTTATCACAAATTGAAAAACAGTTTGGCAAAGGTGCCGTAATGAAACTCGGACAACATTCCACTTTAAATGTTGAGGCAATTCCCACCGGTTCTTTGTCATTGGATATTGCTTTGGGTATAGGCGGTGTACCAAAAGGAAGAATTGTAGAAATATACGGCCCTGAAAGTTCCGGTAAAACTACAGTAGCTTTGCATATAGTTGCACAAGCTCAAAAAAAGGGCGGAGAAGCTGTATTTATTGATGTAGAACACGCTCTTGACCCTGTTTATGCAGCAGCACTGGGGGTTGATATTGATTCACTTTTGGTTTCACAGCCTGATACAGGTGAACAGGCACTTGAAATAGCAGAGGCTTTGGTTCGTTCAGGAGCTATTGATGTTGTAGTTGTAGACTCTGTTGCGGCTATGGTTACAAAAGCCGAAATTGAAGGCGAAATAGGGGATTCCTATGTGGGTGTTCAGGCAAGACTTATGTCCCAGGCACTGAGAAAACTTACAGGTGCTATAGGAAAGTCAAATACAGTGGCTATTTTTATAAACCAGCTCCGTGAAAAAATCGGTGTTATGTATGGAAATCCCGAAACTACCCCCGGTGGCCGTGCACTTAAATTTTATTCTTCTGTAAGACTTGATGTAAGAAGAAGCGAACAAATTAAAGTGGGCGGAGAAATTGTCGGCAACAGAACCAAAGTTAAGGTAGTAAAAAATAAAGTAGCTCCTCCTTTCAGAGAAGCTGAATTTGATATTATGTATGGCAGTGGTATTTCCCGTTACGGAGAAATTGTGGATTTGGGCAGCAAACTTGACATTATCAACAAAAGCGGTTCATGGTTTAGCTATAATGGAAACAAACTGGGTCAGGGCAGAGATAATGTAAGAGAATACCTGAAAAATAATCCCGAATTGGCTGAGGAAATTGCGGCAAAAGTGGCTGAACAGGCAGACAGGCTTATCAGTATGCCTAAAACCGTAAAAAAAGCTGTCAAAGGTGCTAAAAAGACTGATGTTACAGTGGAAGTTGATGAGGACGAAACAGAAGAAATTGATACAGAAACTGAAACAGAAGAAATTTTTGAAGAATAATTTTAGTATATGCTTGTAACAAATATTGAAAAAACAAAAAAAGGCAGATATTCCATATTTATAGATAATGAATTTTACTGTGTACTCCATGTGGAGGTATTTGTTCTTTCCAATATAAGAATTAATGAAGAAATCCCCCAAACAAAGCTTGAGGAACTAAGAAAAGAATCGGAGAGAAAAATTACCAGGGACAGAGCTATTAAACTTTTATCCGCAAAGGATTACAGCAAAAACAATCTTATAGATAAACTTCTCAAATACGGTGAAGAGGATATTTGCAGAGAAACCGCCGATAAAATGGAGGAACTGGGGCTTATTAATGATTATGATTATGCTATGAGAATGGCAAGAGATCTTCATAATATAAAAGGGTATGGCTCCAACAGAATAATAATGTATTTAAGAGAAAAAGGCATTGACAGAGATACCTCCTATGAAGCGGCACAACAGTTTGATGATGAGGAAGAATATGAAAAAATAATGGAAATTCTTCAAAAAAAATGTCGAACAAACCTTAACGACAGAAAAGAAAAAGAAAAAATGTTTGGCAAGCTCATGCGAATGGGCTACAAAAGCGGCGATATAAAAGCTGCCATAAATGAATTTATTGAAAATGAAGAACAGGAGATTTGATATAATGGCAAAAGTGGGTATGGTATCTTTGGGTTGTGCTAAAAACCAGGTTGACGGAGAACTGATGCTGGGAAAATTAGCGGAAGCAGGGTTTGAAATTTGTTCTGATCCATCTCTTTGTGATGCAGTTATAATAAATACCTGCGGGTTTATAGAAGATGCAAAGAGAGAATCAATCGAAACAATATTTGAATTTTGCGGTATGAAAGAAAACACCAATATTAAAGCTGTTTTGGTTACCGGCTGTCTTTCTGAAAGATACAGAGATGAAATGGCTAAAGAAATTCCCGAAGCTGATGTAGTTTTGGGAATAGGGAAAAACAAGGATATAGCAGATATAGTTAAAAGAGCATTAAACGGAGAAAAAATAGCTGAATTTTCTGAGAAAACAGATTTGTCAATAGATGGTGAAAGACTTCTCACCACACCTGCTCATTATGCCTATATTAAGGTGGCTGAGGGCTGCGACAACAAATGTGCTTATTGTGCTATTCCTATGATCAGAGGTCCATTTCGCAGCAGAACAATGGAAAGCATTGTGGCTGAAGTGGAAAATTTAGCTGAAATGGGTGTAAAGGAATTTAATATTATAGCTCAGGACAGCACCAGATACGGAGAAGATTTATACGGAAAGCCGGTACTGGCTGAGCTTATCCGAAAAATTGCAAAAATTGAGAAGGTTCACTGGATAAGAATACTTTACTGTTATCCTGAAAGAATTACCGATGAACTTTTAGATGTTATGGCAGCTGAGGATAAAGTTTGCAAATATATGGATATTCCCATACAGCACGCCAGCGGAAAAGTCCTTAAATCCATGAACAGAGCAGGGGATTACAACAGTATTGTAAACCTTATGAAAAAAATAAGAGCTAAAATCCCTGGAGTTATTCTCCGCACCACTCTTATAGCGGGATTTCCGGGAGAAACCGAAGAAGATTTTGCCGAACTTTGTAATTTTGTCAAGGAAGTTAAATTTGAAAGACTGGGTTGTTTTTCATATTCCAGAGAAGAAGGTACACCTGCCTATGACATGGAAAACCAAATTGATGAAGATATAAAAGCAAGACGGACTGATATAATAATGGAACTTCAAATGGAAAATGCCGAAGAATTTTCACAGAAAATGATTGGAAAAACTATGGAAGTTTTAGTCGAGGGTTATGATGAGGAAATTGATGCCATGATCGGAAGAAGTTATATGGATGCTCCGGACGTGGACACAAGAATATATTTTGTAACTGACCGGGATCACTATGCAGGGGATATAATCAATGTTAAAATAACACAGGTAAACGGCTATGATTTAATCGGAGAAGAAGTTCTTTAATACAGATTGGAGATGCTTTAATGAATTTACCTAATAAACTTACACTTTTGCGTATTTTTATGATACCGCTTTTCCTTGTTTTTATGGAAATAAATTCTATACCTAACAGATTTATTTTTGCATTTATTGTGTTTATACTGGCTTGTTTTACTGATACTTTGGATGGCTATATTGCCAGAAAAAATAATTTAATCACCAATTTCGGAAAGCTTATGGACCCCTTAGCAGATAAGCTTTTGGTTATGGCAGCTCTTATTTCTCTGACTTCCAAACTGCGTGTGCCTGTTTGGGTTACGGTGGTTATTTTAAGCCGTGAATTTCTGGTTACATCAATAAGGCTTATTGCAGCAGGTAACGGTAAAGTTATCGCAGCTGATAAATGGGGTAAAATAAAAACCATTTCTCAGATGATTTGGATTTCTCTGGAACTTTTATACTTTACAGTACAATACAATGCAATGGGTGTTTCTTGCATGGTTTTGATGTACATAACCGTATTTTTCACAATATTTTCAGGATATAACTACATTAAAAATAACGTGGAAGTATTTAAAGGTTAAATAAATTAATAATGAAATACAAATAACATAAAAAAACCCGTACTGTTGGATTTTCTTTTTATTAAAGCAAATCCAACAGTACGAGTTTTTATTTAACCAAAAATGCAAAAGCCAAAACAGGTGAAATAATATTTGCTGATGCATGAAACAGCCAACTGCATAAAATACTGCCCTTTGATTTATTTACTATATACCCCAAAATATATCCAATAGTACCGGTGATAAATACAATTAAGGCAATTTTTATTAATCCCTGTCCAAAAGCAGAAGGACTGTGAATAAGTCCGAAAATTACAGCTTGTATAAGGTTTCCCCATTTATCTCCCAATTTATAGGATAACCGTTTATATAAAAAACCTCTGAAGATAATTTCTTCTGTTAAAGAGGTTTGCACAACTGCCCACAGTAAAATTACCGAAATGGTTTCAGGACTAAAACCGCTTTGAATATATGATTCATAGGGAAGTCCGCTTAAAGTAATACTGTTTGTATTATAAAGCCACAAATAGGGTACAGTTATAAGTAAAGCTACAATAATAAACAGAATAACAGAAATTTTAACAGGCATATTGTCAGATTTTGTTAATCCTATCCATGGTAAAAAACCTGAAATTTTTTTATTTGTGATTATGTACCATATAAAAGGTATCGAAGTAAATACAAAAAGCTGAATTATTGAACTTAAAATTTGCGAAATTAAAATCATATTTTTACAGCTCCTTTATTTATTGGAATTTTCAGGTTTGTATTCCAAAATATCTCCGGGCTGACAATTCAATGCCTGACAAATAGCTTCCAAAGTAGAAAATCTTATAGCACTTACTTTACCTGTTTTTATTTTTGAAAGATTTACATTGGCAATTCCCACTTTTTCCGAAAGTTCATTCAAACTTATTTTTCTATCAGCCATAACACGGTCAAGTCTAAGTATAATTGGCATTTAATTGCCTCCTTAAAGAGTTTCATCGGAGAGCTGTTGTAAATTTTCTCCGTATTCAAAAACATAGCTTAAAAGCAGAATAAAGACAAATACCACAAGAAAATTAGCATTTCCCCCATATACCAATGAAATATCAAGTATATTTTCATTGGCAAGCAGCTTAGGAATATTATAAAGTTTATAAGAAATAAACTGAATTAAAATTTCAAATAACATATTTATTGCTCCCGAAATAAGCTCTAACCATGCTAATTTTCTGATAGATTTACTTACATTATTAAAAGGTGTTCCCTCTGACATATTTGTAAGAATTGATTTTATAATTTGCAATCCATAGA
>JAHHUA010000048.1 GCA_020024235.1 Oscillospiraceae bacterium | reverse complement strand
CTTTTACTGAATCACGGATTTTTTTAACTCTTTCTAAACCAAACAAAACTTTGGAGGAAAAAGTTTTGGAAGTGCTCCATCTTCCAAAGTCATGTTTTTGTTCTTCTAAAATCAATGAGCTGAGTTTATCCCAGTCTTTGTCAGTACAGTATGACTTTATATTTAATGCCAATTTTTCATCAGAGGAAATTATATTTTGGTATTTATCTTTTTTATCATTAAATGCTTTTTTTTCTTTATCAGTATCATTATCACAGCTAATGTTAGCAAATTCATTCTGAGCTTTGTTTATTAATTTTATGGCATAGTCAATTCTTTTTTCTATATCATTAAAAATAATTTCTGCCCAAGGGGTATTTCCCACATCTGTAACAATATTAAAATCTTCTATTCTATCCTGCATCCATTCTAAATAAAAAGGGTAACTTCTTATATTTTTGTAAATATCAGATAATGTTTTCTTAAATGAACTGTCGTCCCTGCCTTGAGAGATAAGGTCAACTGCTTCAAAAAATTTTTCATTGTTTTCCCTTTCATAGTTATCCTCAATTACTTTTGAAAGGCTTTCTTCAAAAATTACCGCACTTTCCTTTTCATCTGCAATTTTAAAATCCGGGGAAATATCCAGGGAAAAGAAATTTTCCGAAATGAGATTTTTGCAGAAAACATGAATTGTGCTTATATTGGCATGATTTAAAAGTCTTTTTTGCTGTTTTAAAAATTTTAAATTTTTCTCTTTTTCATTTAAAGAAATATCTGCTGCACTTTTTATATTTTTTTCTTCAGCAGCAACTCTTTTTATAATTCTCTGTTTCATTTCATTTGCTGCTGCATTGGAAAATGTAAGTACAACCAATTCTTCCGGAGAAACAGGGTTTTCCATGTCAGTGATAATTTTGGTTATTCTCTCAACTAATACAGCAGTTTTTCCGCTGCCTGCCGCTGCTGACAAAAGAAGTTCTTTTCCACCTGTTTCAATAGCTGCCTGTTGTTGGGTTGTCCATTTAACATTACTCATCATGGTTTTCCTCCTTCTCATTGTCATTATCATCATATTGTTTTCTGACAAATATTTTTTTGTCTTCTGCACGATGTCCACAGGCAGTTTTATATATGCAGTATTCACATGGGTCAACTTTATATGCTGAAACTGTAGGTACAGCTTCTATATTTCCACTGTGAAGTATTTCACACATTTTTTTGATATTTTCTTCCACCTTGTCTTTAAGTTCACGCATTTTGGCTAAATTTGCCACAGATGAATCGGAGCCCAATGTTCCGTCCTTTTTTATGGTAACCGGTATATATACACATTTAAAGGATTTGCCTTCGGTATTTTCAGCTTCTCTTTCCATACCCGCTATAACATCATTATCATCTAAAATAATACCATTCATTTTCATGGTTTCATTTTTGGTTTTCAGTATTTCCTCAGTTGTAGAGTTGGAATCCACAGAAGAAATGACATTTTTTGACGGCATATACAAAACTCCTGCCGGAAGTACATCACTGTTATCGGAAATTTCCGGGCATATGGCAAAAAGATATATAAGCATCTGCATATTAAGTCCGTAATATACATCAGCTTCACTGAAATTTTTTCTGCCTGTCTTGTAATCCACAACTCTGTAATATTTTTTTCCGTTTTTGACAAGGCAGTCAATTCTGTCAACTACACCTTCCACCACTATTTTACTGCCGTCATTGCATTTTATGGGTACGGATTTAATTCTGCCATCCAATCCTATTTTTTCTTCAAAATATACAGGCTTAAATTTAGACTGGGAAAGTTCTTCTGATAAATGTTTCATTATCAAAGTCATGTTATCTCCTATTCTTTCAAAGAGATATTTAATTCTGGAGTTTAAATTGGCATTGCCGATATTTTCATTCATATATTCATCAAGATATTTTTTTACCAGTTTATCTCTCTCATCATCAGTAAGTTCTGTAAAATTTTTCTCTTTGGAATATATGGGGTTAATCATTTTTTCCATGATATAATGAATAAGTTTTCCTGTTTCAACAGCGGATACATCAACTTTTTGCCGTTTTCTTATTTTCAGGGCATTTTGAGAAAAATATGAAAATTTACAGCTATAGAAATTATCCAGCTTTGAGGGGGAAATTCTCATGTTTTTTCCGAATAAGTTTTGAGCCAGTTCTGTATTTTTTATTTGGTGGCATGGCTTTTCCCTGGCAATTTCCAGTTTTTTTAGTATTTCGGTTCTGTTTTCGTCCTCTGAAATAAAATCTTCTAAAACTGTTTTGTATTCTTCATTGTCATAGTTTTCACTTAAACTTTCTATGGCAGTATCTGTGTTCCAAACAGAGTAAAAACTTTCGTTATGTTCTGTTTCTTCTGCTCCGGATATTCTTTTAACTTCGGTGTAAATAACAGAAGGTCTGTTTTCACTGCCGTTTAATTCACTTACAGGATAAGAAACATATAATTTCTCAGACGGTCTAGTCAAGGCAAAATATGCGTAATAACATTCATAGGTTTCTCTTTCTTCCACATCAGCAGTGAGATTTAAACCGAGATTTTGAATTTTACCTCTGTCATTATCACTTAAAATTCCACCTGATGAAATTTCAGCAGGGAAAACTCCTTCTATACAGCCTATTACAAATACAGCTCTTACATTGTCAGGTCTTATTCTGTCAGCTTTACCGACAATTACATGGTCCAATGTCTGAGGAATTTGACCTAAATCACAGTTATCAAGACAAAGCTGCATAAGTTCTCCGTAAGCAATAGCAGACATTTTCGTATCTCCGATTAAATTTGCAAAAATATCCAGTATATCCATAAAATTATCCCAAGCGGATTTTTGCAGGGATTTATATTCATTCTGTTTTTCTTCCGGCATATCTGAGGCAAATTCCAATATCTTATCATAAGCATTTAAGCTGTCTAAAAGTTCATATATAGCCATAGCATAACTTCTGCCGTCAGTGTCCCTTATTTTTTGAACAAAATCTCTGACAGGTTCATATACAGCTTTTCTAAATCCGTTTATTTCTTTTAATTCTTCTATGTCATTTTCGGAAAGTTCTTCCGATATTCCACTTGGATTGGCAGTAAAATCCTGTTTCCATTCATCGGATTTTATGGACCACATATAACAGTAGTTTTCCAGCTTTGAGCTGTCCACACCCTCCAGCGGACTTAAAGGCGATTTGGCACATTTAATTAAATTTTCCGTGGTTAAACCGTTTACGGAACAGTTTAAAAAAGCGTTAAGCCCTACAATCAGAGGCATATCGGAAATATCTTTTCTGCTGTCCATATAATAGGGAATATCAAATTTTCTGAAAACCCTGGGCAGTATTTTTTCATATGGTGAAAGTTCTCGGGTAATCACTGCAATTTCCTTGTATTTATAGCCCTTATCACAGACAAGCTCTTTTATGGCAGCTGCAATATTTAAAACTTCATCATAGGGGTTTTTGGCTTCGTACAGATTTATGCCATCTGCTAACCTTTCACCACTTATTTCATCATCAGTGAGAAAATATCTTTCAATATTGTTAAGAGCAGAAGTTTTAAAACTGTTTTCCGCCATTTGAACATCTACTTCTAAATTATTTTCACGGGCATAGGCTCTCATTTTTGTGATTGTTTTGTTTACAGGTTCAAAAACCTGACTTTTATCGTTAAATCCCAAGGTGCAAAATGCTCCGTATATAGCTGCTGCATCTTCAGTCATAACAGACAGCATATTGTGTTCCACAGGTGAAAAAGCCATAAAGGAATCTATAAAAATTATTTTATCCTTAAAATATTTACCTTCCACAGCTTTTCTTATTGCTTTTTTCAAATTATCTTTGGGGTCAGCACCGTTTTTTCCCAAAACAGCATTATAGGCTGTGTATATTTCACTTAAATCCGATAATTTTTCTTTTAATTCTTTTTCATTGCAAATTTTTGAAATATTTTCTATATCTTTGGAATCTGCCCCTGCTGATTTTAAATCATCTAATGTTTCCACCATGGATTTTACAAAAGCTGTATTTTTTTTATAAGAATTATAAACTTTCAGTTCATCTTTAAGTTCATTTAAAGTTACTGCCATAAGAAGTTGTTTTTGCATATCGGAAAGCACGGTTTTTGCACCGCCGTAAAGTTTAAAAATATCATAGGATAATCTGGTAAAACTTAAAACCTTTATATTTTTGGCTTTTTTGGCGCCGAATTTCCTGTAAACCTGTTTTTCTGCTTCAAAGGAAAACTGTTCGGGTACAATAAGAATTATTTCCTTGTCCTGTGCATATTTTCCCATTATATCATAGAGAAGTTCTGTTTTTCCGCTGCCTGCTCTTCCCAAAATAAAATTCAGCATTTTTTCACCTTTTTCCTTTTTTATTAAATATAACAGCTCCATATAAAAATAAAGGGAGGACTTTGTATCCTCTCTTTATTTATGCTGAAACTTACTTTTATTTTGTTTTTTAATCTGCTCCGTTAATTTCATTGAGCATACTTATCTTTAAATTATAAAGTGTTTGAGAAAGGTCAACATAGTAGTTGTGTGGATTTTCAAATCTCTTAACTTCATCCCAAAGCGTGTCAATTTGTTCTTTAGTGTATTTTTTAATTTCATCTATATCAGGAAGACTGTATACTTGTTTTCCTTTTTCAAATATCTTAATCAAAATCGGCTTTGATACAAAGTTTTCCAAAGTGCATTTCTTCCATGGTGATTTTGGGTCAAATATAGTAAGGGGCTTTGTATCATCAACTTTTTCATCAAATAAAGTAATATAGTCTGCCATAGCTTTACCATTTTCTCTGTCATAGAGCCTGTAAACCATTTTAAACGACGGATTTGTAATTTTTTCAATGCTTTCACTGACTTTAATTTTTGGCTCAAGTTTTCCGTTCTTTTCAACAGCGGCAAGTTTATAAACACCGCCGAAAACAGGGTCCGATTTACTTGTAATAAGATTTTCACCAACACCGAATAAATCTATTTTGGCACCTTGAATAAATAAATCTCGGATAATGTATTCGTCCAAAGAGTTGGAAGCCACGATTTTTACATCTTCAAAACCTGATTCGTCCAAAATCTTTCTGATTTTCTTGGAAAGATATGCCAAATCTCCGCTGTCAATTCTAACACCTTTGGGTCTGTATCCCATAGGCAGCAAAACTTCGTTAAACACTTTGATAGCATTGGGAAGTCCTGATTTCAGCACATTATATGTGTCTATGAGAAGTGTACAGTCATCGGGGTAAATTCTCGCATATTCTGCAAAAGCCTCATATTCACTGTCAAACATTTGAACCCAGCTGTGAGCCATAGTTCCCACTGCTTTAATTTTATAATCTCTGTCTGTAATAGCACAGGCTGTAGCATCACAGCCTCCGATATATGCAGCTCTGGCACCTAAAATAGCAGCATCATAGCTTTGAGCTCTGCGGGATCCAAATTCAAAAATACCTCTGCCACCTGCTGCTCTTACAATTCTGTTAGCCTTTGTTGCAACAAGTGATTGATGGTTTATGGTGAGCAATGTCATTGTTTCAATTAACTGCGCCTGCATAATAGGGCCTTTAATTACCACAACGGGTTCTCCGGGAAACATTGGTGTACCTTCTTTAAGAGCCCAAACATCACATTTAAACTCAAAATTTTTAAGGTATTGAAGGAATTTTTCGGAAAATTTATTTCTTCCTCTCAAATATTGTATATCTTCATCACTGAAATGGAGATTTCTCAAATAATTCACCAGCTGCTCAAGTCCTGCAAAAATCGCAAAGCCTCCGTTATCAGGGATTTTTCTGAAAAACATATCAAAGACTGCTTCTTTGTTTTCAAATCCGTTTTCCAAATATCCGTTTGCCATGGTAAGCTCATAGAAATCCACCAACATGGTAAGGTTTCTCTCATTTTTCATTATACCTTCCATTTTCTTACTTCCTCTCAATTTTTAAAATTAAGCCTTATTTTTTCTTCTTTTGAACCCACAGATTCCATGCTGCTCATATCATAAGCTGTTATTAGAGCATAGCCTTCGGGGTTTGTTTTTTTGGTTATATTCTCTGTTTCAAATTGGATTTGTTGATCATTTTCATTGGGGTATATATAATCACTTTCGGAAATTTTATTGCCATCGCCGTCAAAAATCTCAACTTTAACCATACATATATTGTCTTTTCCCAAATAAAAATTATATTCTCCTGTTTGTTCTTTAAGATTTATCATGACTTTTTTGCTTATTTCATAATAAACTGTTTTTTCATAATTATACTCCTCGGAATTTACAATTTCCTCGGAAGAATTGCTTTTTCCCTTATTATTTTGAAATAATAGCAAAGCAATGCCTATAATAATAAAAAACAAAAATACAGCCAGCAACGATATAATTATAATATTCTGTGTGTTCTTTTTATTTCTGACTTTCCTTACAGACATTTTTCACCTCTTATTATATTTTACTTACTTATACAGCACCGTTATTATAGCACATATTTTTTTAATAGACAATTATTCTTTATAAATTTTATGAAATGTGGTAAAATGTATTCAATTAGTATTTTGAAAGGTTATTTATCAATGAAAGTTTTATTTACAGCTATAAATGCAAAATTTCTGCACACCAATATTGCTGTGCGTTATTTAAACAAAATTTGCAAAGAAAACGGAGAATTTGACACTTCCTATGCCGAATATACCATAAATAACAGCAAAGATATAATTTTACAGGAACTTATAGAACAATCCCCTGATGTAATAGCATTTTCCTGTTATTTGTGGAATGTAGGTATGGTTTGTGATATTTCAAAATGCCTTAGAAAAGTTGCTCCCAATATAAAAATAATCTTCGGAGGTCCTGAAGTGTCTTTTTATGAAAGTACCGAAAATCTCCCCTGCGACTATCTTATAAAAGGCGAAGGAGAAAATCTTATACTTCCTCTTTTAAGAAATATCTCAAAAGGCAAACAAACAGAAAATATTATAGAAAGCAAAGAAGCCTTTGATATAAATAAACTGCCTTTTCCCTATGAAAACGAACTGACTTATTTGCCAAACCGCACCCTGTATTATGAAGCCTCCCGTGGGTGTCCTTTCAGATGTGCTTACTGTCTGTCAGGTTCTGAATACGGGGTGAGATTTAAGGATTTAGATATAATAAAAAAAGAGCTTAAAATTTTTATGGATGCCAAAGTAAGACAGGTTAAATTTGTTGACAGAACTTTTAACTGCAACAAAAAAATCTGTAAGTCTGTTTGGAACTACATAAAAGAAAACAACAACGGAATAACTAATTTTCACTTTGAAATTTCCGCCGACCTTATTGATGATGAAATGATGGATATAATTTTATCCATGCCCCAAGGACTTATACAGCTGGAAGTAGGAGTTCAGTCCACTAATTTAAAAACTCTAAAAGCTATAAACCGCACAACAAATTTAGAAAAATTATTTGAAAAAACCGATAAAATAAATAAGTCGGGAAATGTTCATCTTCATTTGGATTTAATTGCAGGACTTCCCTATGAAGATATAAACTCATTCAGAAAATCCTTTAACGATGTTTTTTCACACAAACCTCAGCAATTACAGCTTGGTATGCTTAAACTTTTAAAAGGCTCTGCATTATACAGTCAATACAAAAATTACAGTATGGAATTTTGTCATTATCCCCCATATGAAATTCTCTCCACCCATGTTCTTCCCTATAATGATTTAATTAAACTGAAAAAAGTGGAGGAAGTAACCGAATTATTCTACAATTCAGGAAGATTTGAGAATACTCTGTACTATTTGATAAATTCTTTTCCATCAGCTTTTGATTTCTTTTTTGCATTGGGACATTTTTATTTTGACAAAAATTATCATTTAATACCACTGAGTAAAGATGGACAATACAACTGTTTAAAACTGTTTCATGAAGAAAAAATCGGCGAAATTACTGACAAATTCCGTGAGCTTATAAGATTTGACATGATTTCCCATGAAAAACCCAAAAAAATTCCTCAATGGGCAGAGGGTAAAAGACAAATTTCCCGAAACGAAATGCTGGAATTTTTAAGAAATGAAGAAAATACAAAAAAATATCTGCCAAAATACAAAGATTTTGCTCCAAAAGATATTATGGCTCATATTCATATTGAGGCTTTTGACTATGATATGACAAGCACAGAAAAAGAAGAAAAACCTGTCATACTGCTTTTTGACTATAACAAAAGATGTATTTTAGGCAGAGCTGAAACCGTAAAAATAAATCTGTAGAATATAATTTGTACAAAGAGGTGATAATTTGTTTAAAAATTACAAATGGCTTGCAATTTCCTATACCGTTCCCCCCACTCCTTCAAAATATAGGGTATATGTTTGGCGAAAACTGAAAGAAATGGGTTCAGAACAGTTAAATCAGGGAATTTCTCTGCTGCCGGCCAATGATGAAAACTATGAAAAATTAAAAAACCTCAAAAATAAAATTTTATCATTGAAAGGTGATGCAAAGATTTTATTTCTTGAGTTTGAGGATGAAAAAGAAAGCCGACAAATGAAAGAAATTTTTAAAAGCAATACCAAAGAAGAATATAAATCCCTTATCACCGAATGTAAAAAAATATTGAGCGGAATTAAAAACAAATCAAGACAATCAAGTGAAATTAATAAAAAAATCAAAGAAGTAAACCGCAGCTATAAAAAGGTGAAAGAAAAACAGTTTTTCCCCGAAGAACTGTCAAAAGAGTTGGAAAGTGAAATCAGCGAAATTAAAGACTCCATGAAAGATATACAAAATGACCTTAAAAATTTGTTTTAAATTATATATTTATTTGACTTATAACATAAAACAGTCGGGATTTAAAAATAAATCCCGACTGTTTTTTAAATATTAAACATTAATTGTATCTGTAATTGTGTTTATGGATTCTTTTATGGTTTTGTCAGTGGCTTTCTTTCCAAAGGTGTCCACACTCATTCTGTCCTTACTGGGTTCATGAGTGAGGCATCCTGCCCCTCCTATACATCCGCCCTGACAAGCCATACCCTCAATGAAGTTTTCCTTCAAAACATTTTTTGAGGCTTTAAGCAAAGCAATTTTACAGTCATCAAGTCCGTTGCAGACAGCAGATCTAACCTGAAATTCATCAGCAGCTACTCCCTGCTCCTTGACAGCTTGGGACACAGCCTCTGAAAGTCCTCCGCTTCTTGCAAAAATTCTTCCAAAATATGAGGCATCATCAAGCTCGCTTTCCGGCAAATCAAAAAGTTTTATTTCCAAACTGTCAATAAGTGCCTGTAATTCTTCAAAAGTAAGTACACAGTCCACAAGCTTTCTTACACTGTCTTTTTGTCTTTCAGCTTTTTTGGCTGTACAGGGACCTATAAATATAACTTTTGCCATTGGGTCATGTTCCTTTATATATTTTCCGATTTCAGCCATGGGAGAAAGGTTGTGTGAAATATTGTCTTTAAGCTGTGGGAAAAATTTTTCAACATATTCCACAAATGCCGGACAACAGGAACTTGTAAGGAAACCTTTTTCCATAAGTTCACGGCTTTCCTTATCTGCCACCAAATCAGCACCTAAAGCAGCTTCAACTACTTTATAAAAACCAAGCTGTTTAAGCCCTGTAACCATTTGTCCTATTGTTGCATATTTAAACTGGGTAGCTATGGAAGGAGCTACAACGGCATAAATATGACTTTTTGTATTATTTTCACTGCTTTTTATCATATAAATAGCATCAAGAATAAAGCTCTTGTCAACTATTGCACCAAATGGGCACTGATAAACGCAGGCTCCACAGGAAATACATTTTGAATGGTCAATTTCCGCACTTTTATCGGGACCCATGTGAATAGCATCTATTTTGCAGGCCTTTTCGCATGGTCTTTTTTTGGATATAATTGCTCCGTAAGGACAGACACTGGCACATTTTCCGCATTGAACACATTTGTTAGGGTCAATTTTAGCATGATGATCAACAAAGGAAATAGCTTCTTTTGGGCAGTTTTCAATACATCTTCTTGCGATACATCCACGGCAAAGATCTGTTACTTCATAGGAGCTGACAGGACATTCGTCGCAGGCTATGGGCAGTACATTGATAATGCTGTTTTCCCATCTGTCGCTTCCGCAAACCAAATTTATTCTTTCTTCTACTATGGCTCTTTCTTTGTAAATACAGCAGCGCATTGTAGCTTCTTTGCTGTCTACGATTTCTCTGGGAATATCATAATATACTTTTTCCAAATTGTTCTTAAAAGCGTGTCTGGCTATGGATTTATTTACTCTGTATTTCAGTAATTGTACCTGTGTGTCGAAAATTCTCATCATGGTTTCTCCTTTTTTTATCAATGTAACAATTATATCCTATATAATCAAAACATTCAACAAAATAAGTCATATATATAAATCATACAGCCATAACTTTTTTATATAGCACTGCAAAAGTTTTTAATATAGTTATTGCATATTAAAACTTAAAATTAAAATTAAACCTGTTTTATGTCTAAAATATTTTTTACAATGTATTAATTTGTTTTTCTGTCAATAAGCATAGGCTTGCTTTTGGAATAAATAATTTTTTGTTCTTTGTACAGTCCTGTATATCCCGAAAGCATAAAGCTTGTGGCACAGCTTATTGCGAAAAAAATCATTCCCTTTCCTCCAAAAAGCTCCATTGCCAAAAACATTGATGCCAACGGGCAGTTGGTTACACCACAGAAAATAGCTACCATTCCCACTGCAGCACCAAATCCGGGGTCAATTCCCAAAACCGATGCACATAAACATCCGAATGTTGAGCCTATAAAAAATGTAGGCACAATTTCACCGCCCTTATAGCCTGTACCCAAAGTTATGGCAGTCATAATAATTTTTATAAGAAAAGCCATGGGATGTGCTTCACCGTTGACAGCTTTTTCAATAACAAACATACCTGCCCCGTTATAATCTCTTGTACCCAGCAAAAGGGTTGCCAAAATCACAATAATACCACCTGTAAAGGCTCTCAGCATACTGTTGGAAATTTTTTTAAATAATTTCCCTGCAAAAGTAAGTGCTAAACAAAATAAAATACTGACTGCGGCAGAAAGTGCTGACAAAATTATTATTTTACCTATATTTACCGGTGTTATTTCCGGAATAACAGATAATTTAAATGCAGTAGGGGTAATATTCATAAGCTGAGATGTAAAAAATCCGGTAATAGCAGAAATCATACAAGGCACAAGTGAGTAATAGCGCATAATTCCTACTTCAATAAGTTCAATGGAAAAAATTGCTGCTGTAATGGGCGTGCCAAAAAGTGCGGAAAAAGATGCGCTCATTCCACACATAATAATTATTTTTATATCATTTTTATCAAGTTTAAGCAGTTTTCCTATGTAGGCACCTATACTGCTTCCAAGCTGCAAAGCAGCTCCCTCCCGTCCCGAAGAACCACCTGTGGCATGGGTGAGAACTGAACTTATATAAATAAGCGGTGCTGTTCTGAGTTTTATATCTTTATCCTCACGAATGGATAGAATTGCCGAGTTTGTACCTATGTCATTTTCCATATCACTGTACTTATACATAGCAGCAATAACAACACCGGCTAAAGGCATAAAATAAAGTATAAAGTCATATTTTGAGAAAAATGCGGCTCCCATATCCACTGCATGATGAAAACTTGATGCCACAACTCCCAGCACAATTCCCACTAAAATACCTATCAGCGACCATTTTCCGTAATTTAAAAGCAGCTCTGTTTTTGAAGAAATTTTCTTTAATTTTTGGGTTTTCATTATGTCCTCCTTATATCCCGACACATCAAATAATTATATATGTTTATTATAC
>JAHHUA010000047.1 GCA_020024235.1 Oscillospiraceae bacterium | reverse complement strand
CTTGTGTGTTTTAAACCTTATTTTAAATGGTTGGTTCCTCATACCTGTATATTATACACGTCAGACACTGCCGCCGACGTAGTAGTAGTCGATCTCGGAGGTGGCTGTATCATTAAAAATAAAGTATAAATTCATTTATTTTTAAAAGCGGAGCCTGAAAAAGATATTGATCAATATATAATGGAAAAATAATTAACAAAATATAAACAAAATGCTAAATTTAAAATATAATTTAAAAATTTATTGTAAATACTAAAGTTTCATGCTATAATATAAAACAAAATAGAGTAAACTTTAAAGCAATTTGTAAAATTATATTAATAATCTTTATAAATTGTTTGGGTAAGGAGTGATGATATGCATCAAAAACAAAAAAAGGAAAGCATTATGAGTATGCTCAAAAGCAAATACATAAGAAGTTTTTTCAAAAAGTATTGGGTGAGCTACTTGTTGGGGCTTATTTTTCTTGTAGGCATTGACTATGGTCAAACGATATTGCCTCTTATAATAGGCGATGTTATCGATGGATTGGGATTTAATACTATTGATATAACAGATATCGCCGCACAGATTTGGAGAATTCTGTTTATAGCATTTCTCATAGTCTTGGGAAGAATAGCCTGGAGATATTTTATTTTCGGCACTTCAAGAAAAATTGAGAGAGATATAAGAAATGATATGTTCTCCCATTTGGAAAAACTTTCCCTTAGATATTACAGTGAACATAAAACCGGTGAAATTATGGCATATGTAACCAATGACTTGGAGGCAGTAAGAAACTCCATGGGTCAGGGTATTATGATGCTTTTTGATGTTTTGGCTATGGGGATTTTTACTGTTTATAAAATGGTTACAGAAATAAATGTGAGCCTTACTTTTTTTGTGGCTTTGCCTTTACTGCTAATAGCATTGACAAGTGTGGTTTTAGGACCAAAAATGTTCAGACTTTTTTCTGACAGACAGGAATCTTTTGCAAAAGTTTCCGACTTTGTTCAGGAAAATATATCCGGTATAAAAGTAATAAAAGCGTTTGACCAGGAAAAAGAAGAACTAAAAGCATTTGATGAAATAAACAAAGATTATTTCAATAAAAATATGGTGCTGATGAAACTTCAGGCAGGTATGCGTCCTATTATGACATTCATATCCGGGCTTTCTATGGCTATTGTTATAGGATACGGTGGTTATCTTGCAATTCACGGAATAATCACTACAGGTAAATTTACTGCATTTGTTCAGTATTTGAGTATGCTTGTTTGGCCCATGATGGCAGTGGGTATGGTAATAAATATGATTACACAGGGATCCGCAGCATTAAAAAGAGTTGAAACGGTTTTGGCAGAACCTGTGGAAATTAATGATAAAAACACCGATCCTTCCATTACTTCATATGAGGGTTCAGTGGAATTTAAACACCTTAACTATAAATACCCCGAAAGCGACCAAAATGTTCTCAATGATATTACATTTAAGATTGAAAAAGGTCAGACTTTAGGTATTGTGGCTAGAACAGGCAGCGGTAAAACCACACTTATAAACCTTTTGCTCAGACTTTATAATGTGGACAGAGGCTGTATTTTCTTGGGTGGCCATGATATTATGGATATTCCCCTTAAAGTCCTCAGAGAAAATATAGGTTATGTAACACAGGAAAACTTCCTTTTCTCAGATACAATCAGAAATAACATAGACCTTAGCAATGGCAATTTGGGTATGGAAATTATCAAAGAAGCAGCTGAATTTGCCTGTGTACATGACAACATTGTGGAATTTAAAGAAGGATATGACACCGTAGTGGGTGAGAGAGGAGTTACTCTTTCCGGAGGTCAAAAGCAAAGAGTAGCTATGGCAAGAGCTCTTATTAAAGACCCTGAAATTCTTATTTTGGATGACTCAGTATCCGCAGTTGATACAAATACTGAGGAACAAATCTTAAACCATCTAGCAAATGAAAGAAAGAATAAGACAAATATTATTATTGCTCACAGAATTTCCACATTGCAGAATGCAGATAAAATTATAGTAATTGATAACGGAAAAATTATTGAAGAAGGTACCCACGAAGAATTGGTTAAAAATGACAAGCTGTACAATTCTCTGTATCAGAAACAACTGCTTGAAAAAGATATAGATGAGGAGGCATAAAGGCTATGGCAAAAACAGAAAAAAAGATTAAAAGCAACAAACACACCGTAGCAAGACTGCTCAAATATGCAAAACCATATATATGGTGGTTTGTTTTGGCAGTGGTTGTTATACTCTGTGTTGTAGGACTAAGACTTACACAACCTGCCCTTATTGGTAAAGCTACTGACATAATTGTTGATGCCGTAGGTGGAGGAAATGTCAGCGAAGCTACCAGACAGGTTATAGGAATAGCTATAACATATATAATAGTATTATCAGTTATGCTGCTGTTAAATTATTTACAATCCATGCTTTTGGCTTATATAGGTCAAAAGGTAATTTACAGGGTCAGAATGGATGTATTTAAACATCTTGACAGACTTTCCATCGGATTTTTCAATAAAACTCCCAATGGTAAATTGGTTACCCGTGTTACCAATGATATAGAAACTTTGAATGAAATGTATACCAGTGTTATTGTAAGTATTGCCGAAAGTGTATTTATGCTGGTAGGTATTATAATTACAATGCTGAGATTTAATGTTAAACTTTCACTTCTCACTTTTACGGTTATTCCTTTTATTGTTTTGTCCACATGGATTTACAATGACTTAGCAGAAAAAAATTACAGCAAAATAAGAACCAGAATTGCCAAAATCAATTCTTTTTTGTCTGAGCATATAACAGGAATGAAAATCGTACAGATTTTTGCCATTGAGGACAAAACAATGGATAAGTTCTCTGAAGACAGTGAAAACCTAAGAAAACAGCATATGATTCAAATAGAAATGTATTCTGTTTTCGGCCCGTTAATAAGCTATATGCTTAAAATTATAGCTACGGTTTTACTTATTTACTTTGGCGGAAAAGCTTATTTGGCAGGTGAAATTACTTTAGGTACAATAGTGCTTTTTGAAAACTACATAGGCAGATTTTTCGACCCGATTATGGATATTGCAGAGCAGCTTAATGTAATACAATCTGCTACAGCTGCAGCAAATAAGATATTTGACCTTTTGGACGAAGAAATTGAAATAAAAGAAAAACCAAATGCCATTGAACTTAAAGAAATCAAAGGCGAAATTGAATTTAAAAATGTTTGGTTTGCTTATGAGGATGAAGACTGGATTTTAAAAGATGTTTCCTTTAAAGTAAAACCAGGCCAAAATGTAGCTTTTGTAGGTGCAACAGGTGCAGGAAAGACCACTATTCAAAACCTTATAACCAGATATTATGATATTCAAAAAGGTGAAATTTTACTGGATGGTATTAATATTCAGGATATTGAAATTCAATCTCTCAGAAAGAATATTGGTCAGATGCTTCAGGATGTGTTCCTGTTTACAGGTGATGTAAAAAGCAATATACGCCTGAGAAACCAGGAAATTACTGATGAAGAAATTGTGGAAGCCTCTAAATATGTAAATGCAGATAACTTTATTTCCAATCTGAAACATGGCTATGACGAACCTGTAAGTGAAAGAGGCAGTTCTTTCTCAGCAGGTCAAAGACAGCTTATTTCATTTGCAAGAACTTTGGCTTTTAAACCTAAAGTACTTATTTTGGACGAAGCTACTGCCAACATAGACACCGAAACAGAAGAACTTATACAGGATGCACTTAGCAAGATTATGAAAGGAAGAACCACTCTTGTTGTGGCACACAGACTTTCCACAATTCAAAATGCCGATAATATTATCGTAATGCACAAAGGTAAAATTGTGGAACAGGGCAACCATCAGGAATTGCTCTCCAAACATGGTATGTATCACAAGCTTTATAAACTTCAGTATGAACACGCATCAAAACAGTAGCTATAAAATAAAACTTTTTTGAATACTCCCGCAAAATTCAGATTAATTCTTACAAAAGAAATAATTTGTATTTTGCGGGAAATTTTTTTATTTTGTGTAAATAAATACTTGACAATTAAAAAAAAAGGATTATAATAAAATCAAACAGTTGAATAACTGTTCAACTAATGAAGGGACTGAAATCAAATTGGCAAAGAGTGAATATAGCTGCGACTGCAATGTTATACACAGCGAAGTGTTGGACAAAGTAAAAGAAAAAATGCTGCCAAAAGACACTTTTGACAGAGCAGCGGAGTTTCTAAAAATATTGGGTGATAATACCCGGTTTAGGATTATCTGGGCATTAAATCAGAATGAAATGTGTGTATGCGATTTGGCAAATCTGTTGGATATGACAAAATCAGCGGTTTCTCACCAGCTGAGAACCTTGAGAATTGCCAATTTGGTAAAATACCGCAAGGAGGGCAAAACTGTTTACTATTCAGTAGCTGATGACCATGTAAAAAATATGCTGGAAGCTGGGCTTTCCCATGTTCATAAATAAAATTTTAATAAAAAAAGGAGAAATTAATCATGAAAAAAAATTACAGACTTGTAGGACTTGACTGCGCTAACTGTGCCGCAAAAATGGAAAGAAAAATAAACACCATAAAAGGTGTAAACGAAGCTGTTGTAAACTTTATGACTACGAAACTCATACTTGATATTGATGATGAAAACAGTGAAGAAATTTTGGAAAATGTAAAAAAAGCAATTCAAGATGTAGACAAAGATGTAGAAATGAAAAGAGCTTAAATTTTACATAAAAGGGGATGGTCAGTATGAAAAAGTCATGGATTAAAATAGCTTTATGTGTATGTTTGTTGGCAGCAGCAATTTTTACTGAAGATATAAACCATTTAATAAGTTTCGCTTTATATCTGGCGGCATATCTTGTTGTGGGTTATGATGTGGTAATGAAAGCTGTCAGAAACATAATGAGAGGAAAAGTTTTTGATGAAAACTTTCTTATGAGTTTGGCTACAATAGGAGCTTTTTCCATAAAGACTTATCCCGAAGCTGTTTCTGTAATGCTTTTTTATCAGTTGGGCGAAATGTTCCAAAGCTATGCAGTTAATAAATCAAGAAAATCCATAGCTCAATTAATGGATTTTCGCCCTGACTATGCCAATCTTCTGACCGAAAAGGGCGAAGAAAAAGTAGATCCTTATGATGTGGAAACAGGCAGTCTTATATTGGTTAAACCCGGAGAAAAAATTCCGTTGGACGGTATTGTTGAAAAAGGTTCTTCCACAGTGGATTCTTCTGTATTGACAGGGGAGTCCATGCCCAGAGATGTATCAGAAGGTGATGAAATTTTAAGCGGCTGCATAAATTTAAACGGACTTCTGACTATAAAAGTTACTAAGGAATTTGGAGAATCCACTGTAAACAAGATTTTGGATTTGGTTGAAAATGCCGGAAATAAAAAATCAAAATCAGAAAGTTTTATCAGTAAATTTGCCGCTGTATACACACCTATTGTAGTTATAGCCGCAGTGATTTTGGCTGTAGTACCTCCGCTTTTTATAGAGGGCGCAGTATTTACAGACTGGCTTTACAGAGCACTTAACTTCCTTGTAGTATCCTGTCCCTGTGCTTTGGTTATATCCATTCCGCTTTCTTTTTTCGGAGGGCTTGGGGGAGCATCTAAGGAAGGAATACTTATAAAGGGCAGTAACTATCTGGAAATGCTATCACAGGCTAAGACTGTTATTTTTGATAAAACAGGAACACTTACATATGGTATTTTTGAAGTTTCGCAAATTAATCCTGTTAATATAGAAGAATCAGAGCTTTTGGCTTATGCAGCTTATGCAGAAAGTTATTCCAACCACCCTATTTCTGTTTCACTCAAAAAGGCTTACGGAAAAGAAATTGATAAAACAGTTTTATCTGATGTGGAAGAAATTCCTGGCTGCGGAGTTTCGGCAGTGATTAAAGAAAAGCGTGTGTTGGCAGGTAATGCCAAGCTTATGAAAAAATATAATATTGATTTTGATGAAAAATTATATATAGGTACAGTGGTACATATTGCAGTGGACAATGAATACAAAGGCTTTATAGTAATAAGCGATAAGATTAAGGAAACAACAGCAGAAGCCGTGTCAAAACTTAAAAATGATGGTGTAACAAATATTGTCATGCTTACCGGAGATGTAAAAGCAGTAGCTGAAAAAGTCGGTGAAGAACTTGGTATAGATAATATACATTATGAACTTCTCCCCACTGATAAAGTGAATATTACCGAAGATATAATCAAAAATCACAATGAAAAAGAAAAAGTAATTTTTGCAGGGGACGGAATAAATGATGCACCTGTATTGGCTTTGGCAGATATAGGTGTTGCTATGGGTGCTGTAGGCTCCGATGCTGCTATAGAA
Source organism: Oscillospiraceae bacterium (assembly GCA_020024235.1). Taxonomy (GTDB): domain Bacteria; phylum Bacillota; class Clostridia; order Oscillospirales; family Ruminococcaceae; genus JAHHUA01. The sequence continues at coordinate 5,514 of JAHHUA010000047.1, read as the reverse complement.
GCTGCTGATGTGGTTATTATGAATGATGATTTGACTAAACTTTCGTTGGCAATCCGCATTTGTAAAAAGACTATTCGCATTGTAAAACAGAATGTGTGGTTTGCTCTTATTGTAAAATTCGGAGTTCTTATTTTGAGTGCTTTCGGAAAAGCTACTATGTGGGCTGCCGTATTTGCTGATGTGGGTGTATCCGTAATTGCAATATTAAATGCTATGAGAGCTCTTAAAGTCAGCAGTTTGAATAAACAGTAAAACTCGTTGAAAATTACAAATTTCTTTACAAAGTTGAAGTTATTTTGAAATAATTAAGTTGTAGAATATCTCTTAGCTTATTTGGAGGGATTTTATAATGAGAGAAAAAATAGCACGCTTTATGTATGGAAGATATGCGCAATATGGACAGGACGGATTTAATAAGTTTTTGTGGATTTTATGGTTAGCATTACTGATTATATCCGCATTTATGCCGAGAAGAACATCAACATTTTTTCTGGTTTTGGCAGATGTTTGTATTGTATATTCACTTTACAGAATGTTGTCCCGCAATATTGACGCAAGGCGTAAAGAAAATGAAGTATATTGTTATTACAAATCAAAAGTAACTAATATAATTGGACAAAAGAAAAACGAACATTCCCAAAAAGCAAATTATCGGTTTTATACCTGTACAAAATGCGGACAAAAAGTAAGAGTGCCTAAAGGCAGAGGAAAAATCGAAATTACCTGTCCGAAATGCGGAAACAAATTTATAAAGAAAAGTTAAACCTAAGATAATTATAAAAAATACCCGTGAGAGTTTTAAATTCTCACGGGTATTTTTTGATTAATCAACATCATATTCTACAACTTCACCTGTAGATGCATTTACTTTACATTCTTTTAAACCCACATACCATTCGATTTCATAAAAAGCTTTGCCATTGCTGACATCTAATTTAACCTTCATTTTGCTGACAGAATTTTCTGATAAATTTGCATATTTTAAGGCAATATTTTTGGCTTCCTTTTCACTGATATATGTGTTTGAACTAGTAGACACAGCTTTGGTTTCCTGTTCACGACTGATTATATTTCCGTTATATGCATTGATTTCATATTCGTATTTGGTATTGCCTGACCAAAATTCAATATCATATGTTTTTACACCGTCTTCAGTGTCATTTTTAATTAAAATATGTTTGGCATTTTCCGATGAAACTTTAGCATCATTTAAAGCTATTGAAAGAGCTTTTTGATTTCCTATTTCATTGCTGACACTGTTATTTTGGTTGTTTAAGCCGCCAGAACTGAGCTTTCTTTCACAGCTTATAATCTCACCGCTGACATCATCAATATCATATTCGTATTTGTAGTTTCCTACATAAAATTCTACTTCATATATATTACGATTGTCATTTTTTGAATGTTTTGATTTAAGGTTTACTACTTCAGAAGAAGTAAATCCTGCGTCATTAAGGGCAATTTGATTTGCTTTTTCCTGAGTTACACCACTTGCGGGAGTAGTTATACTGCGGTTTATTTTTAATGTGTTGGTTTTTTCGTCCCATGTGATGGATTTACCCAAAATCTGTTCTGCCGATTCTACGGAAATATAGGGTTTATTGTTATAGATAAGTATGTCTGAAGGATTTCCATTTTTGTCTGTAAGCTGTTTAGTGCCCCAAACAGTTAAATATTGAGCATTTGGTTTAATTCCTGCTTTAATTTCTTTATAGGGTGCAGCTCCGGCAACAACTACAGCTAACATAGTCAGTGCTACAGCAGATGATATGAATATTTTTGATTTTTTCATATTTTACTCCTCCTAATTTGGCAAATTGTAATTTACAGTACAAGTATATATTTTTTTAATGTCTATTGCAATGATAATTTGTAAATTATTTTAAATATGGATTGACATTTTGTCTTATTTGTATTATTATATATAATGCAAAAAGAAAGGAGGAAAAAATGATTTGGAAATTTGATTTTGAGAGTGAAACCCCTATATATATGCAAATTAGAAATCAGGTAGTGCTGTCTGTTTCAAAGGGAGAACTAAAACCGGGAGATAAGCTGCCTACGGTTCGAGCTCTTTCCGACGAAAGCGGAATAAACATGATGACTGTCAGTAAAGCATACCAGCTTTTAAAAACCGAGGGATATGTTGTTGCGGAAAGAAGAAGTGGTACAGTGGTGTCTTCAAAACTGCCGAAATGTGAGGTTTCCGATGATACCACCGAAAGACTGGGGCTTATTTTGGCTGAAATGAAAATTTCAGGCATGAGCAAAGCAGAAATACTTAGTATATGCGAAAAATTAATAGAGGAGAAATAGTATGATTACAAATATTATAATGTGGAGCGTTTTTCTTATTATAAATATAATAAGTTATTATCAGTTTAAAAATGAAATGAAATTTAAGAAAAACATAGCCATGGGTGTAACTTTCCCAAAAGATGTTCAAGGCAGTGAAGAAATTAAAACGATACTTAGTAAATACGGAAAATTATGCAAAAACATAACAGCAGTTTTATTGGTGCTTTCCATAGCAGGTATGTTTATAACAGACTTTTCCCTGTCCATGATTATGTGGGGAATAATGTTTTTGTTGTCAATTTCCGTTATTAATGTAGTCTACGGTTTTTGCAATATTGAACTTAAAAAATTAAAAGAAGAAAAAGGCTGGAAAATTACCTCAGGCAAAACTGTGGAAGTGGATATAAAAGCATTTATTGAATTTAAAAAACCATCTGTGATTTATTTTTTGATACCGTTGATAATTTCAGTAATTTGTCTTTTTTTAGATAAAGATATGTGGATAGTTCATTTTACTTCCATAATATCCGAAATACTGATGTATCTGGGAGCTGTATATCTTTACCGCAGAAAAAGCGAAAGCTTTGATGAAAATACAGAACTTAGCAAAAAACTCACTCAAATTCGCCTAAACGCATGGAATAAAATCTGGCTTATGTCAGCTTATACCATAGCTTTGATGAGTATAGAATTTTTATTTTTGAAAAACAATCCTATTATACTTACCATTTTAACTGTGATTATAGCTGTAATTATGGCAGTTTTTGCAGTGGGAACTGAATTTTATGTGAGAAAATTGCAGGAAAAGCTGACAGAAAACAGTGAAAATACCTGGTATAAAGACGAAGATGACTACTGGCTGTTTGGTACATTTTACTATAATCCCAATGACAGTCATTTACTTGCAAACAATCGTACAGGAGTAAATACTACTGTTAATTTAGCAAAGCCTATGGGAAAGGTATTAATAATTGTATTTGCAATTTTAATTATATTTTGCCCTATTTTGGTAGGTTCATTGGCTTTGGAAAATAAAGCGGATATTAAACTGCAAATAAGTGGAGAAGAAATTTCCTGTAATGTGATAAGCAGTAAGTACAAAGTAGAAATAGCAGACATAGAGGAAACAGAACTTTTGGAAAAACTGCCAAAGGGCCTTTATAGAGTAGCAGGCTCTGGTATGCCTGATTTGTACAGCGGAAGATTTTCAGCAAAGGATATGAATAATTTAAAACTTATAGTTGACCCTAATACAGCACCTTATATTTTGATAAAAACAAAGGAAAATATATATTATCTTTTCGGAAGCAGGGACAGTGAATACACAGAGCAGGTGTATGAACAGTTACATAAAGCTATGACAAATGAGTAATTAAAACTTTTACTCAAATTTTATAACATAATAAGTATTTTGCAGAGAAAATTTAATTAAAAACAGCACCTGAAAACCCAATCAAATATAGGCTTTCAGGTGCTGTTTTTTTATGTATGATAATTATAATAGTGATGACTTTGATTTATAAGTCAAAAACAATAAGTTTAATTTTATTAATTAAAATTTTTCAAAAAATCTTCAGTGATTTTTACGGCATAATTGTATTTTTCATTGCAGTCATCATTACTGCTGCCTACAATAAAGTAGTAAAACTTGATTTTAGGTTCTGTTCCGGAAGGTCTTACCATAACTGTAATGTCATTGTCCAAAACAAGTTCTACCATATTGGTTTTAAGTTCATCTTCTTCCAAATAATCTTTGTGAGATAAAACTTCAATATCACCTAAATATGTGGGAGGAGCTTGGTGGAGTGAAATCATAATTTTTTCCATAACTTTTTCGCCGCTTGCACCTTTAAATTCAAAGCTTTTTGATTTAGTGAAGTAATATCCGTATTTTTTATAAAGGCTGTTTAATACATCAATGAGAGATTTACCCTGTGATTTAAAATAAGCAGCCATCTCAGTTATATTTGCTATAGCACAAACAGAGTCTTTATCTCTGGCAAGGTCAGTGGTCAAATATCCGCAGCTTTCTTCAAATCCCATAAGAAAAGTTTCAAGTCTGTTTTCACTTTCAAGTTTTTTCATGTATCCGCCTATATTTTTAAATCCTGTAAGAACTTCTTTTACCCTTACATTGTAATCAATTCCGATTTTATCGCATAGTTTTGAAGAAACTACGGATTTTACAATAACAGGAGTTTGGGGCATAAGGTTTCTTTCAGATTTAATTTTGCAGATATAATAAGTGAGAAGTTCACCGATTTGGTTTCCTGTCAAAACAGTGTATTCATCACCGTTTTTAATAGCAACACCTGCTCTGTCAGCATCAGGGTCGGAAGCTATAAGCAGGTCAGCTCCTACTTCCTTACAAAGTTTCAGTCCTTCTGCCAGTGCCTCTTTCATTTCAGGGTTTGGATAAGGACAGGTTGGAAAATTTCCGTCGGGATTTTCCTGACTTTCAACTACATGAATGTTTTTAATTCCCATTTTGTTTAATATATTCATAACAGGAACATATCCGGCTCCGTTTAATGGTGTGTAAACCACTGATATATCGGATTTTTGGCTTATTTCTTTATTTAAAAGGCTGTCATAGGTTTTGTCAACAAAACTGTTGGCAAGGTCTTCACCTAAATATACAATTTTGCCTTCATTAACGGCTTTATCAAAATCACAGTACAGAATATCAGAAAAAATATCCAATTTTTCTATTTCACAAAGTACAGCTGAAGCGGTTTGTTCATCAATTTGACAGCCTTCATTGTTGTATGCTTTGTAGCCATTATATTCAGATGGATTGTGGCTGGCAGTTATAACAATTCCTGCATCTGTTTTAAGCTCTCTTACGGCATATGACAAAATAGGTGTGGGCTGAAGCTGTTTAAAAAGATAAACTTTTATTTTGTTTGCACAAAACACATTGGCAGTGATTTCCGCAAATTCCTTTGACATATTTCTGCTGTCATAAGCTATGGCAACAGAACAGTTTTCCTTAATTTTATTTAAATATTTGGCATAGCCCTGTGTAGCTTTTGCCACAGTGTATATGTTCATTCTGTTGGTGCCTGCACCTAAAATACCACGAAGTCCTGCTGTACCAAAATTAAGACTTTTGTAAAATCTCTCAAAAATTTCATCGGGAGAATCTTTGATTTTCATAAGATCCTCACAGAGATTAATATCTTTTACATTGCTGCACCACAGATTGTAAACATT
>JAHHUA010000046.1 GCA_020024235.1 Oscillospiraceae bacterium | reverse complement strand
TTTAAGTTCATTATACACCATATTCCATTTTATTACAATATGATTTATATATAAAATTTAAAGTCCAAATAAGTTAAAAATCTCCTTTAAAATTATAAATTAAAGTGTTATAATGTATAATACAAAAATTCAAAATAAAAAAAGGAGCACATATATATAAATGATACAAACAAAAGGTAAAAAAACAAGTATATTTAAATTCCCGGCTCAGGCAATAGCCATAAGCTTTATTTCTGTAATTTTAACAGGTACAATTTTGCTTATGCTTCCAATTTCCTCTAAAGACGGTCAAATGACTGGATTTATTGACGCACTTTTTACGGCTACATCTGCCACCTGTGTTACAGGATTAATTGTTTTTGATACATACGTTAAATGGTCATTATTCGGTCAAGTGATTATACTTCTGCTTATTCAAATAGGAGGTTTGGGGCTTGTAACACTAACCTCATTCTTTAACATTACTTTGGGAAGAAAATTAGGACTGCGAAGTATGCAGCTTGCCCAGGAATCCATAAACAGTAATTCTTTGACAGATATTTCAAAGATAATTCGCTTTGTGGTTACTGCATCTATAACAGTAGAAATGATAGGTGCAATTTTGCTGTCATTTACTTTCATACCCATATATGGGAAAGAAGGTATTTGGATTTCCATTTTTTTAGCAGTTTCCAGCTTTTGCAATGCCGGTTTTGATATTTTAGGCAGGGAACAGGAATTTATATCTCTAATGAATTATGTTGGGAATATAAATGTAAACTTTACAATATCAATGTTAATTATATTGGGTGGTCTGGGATTTTTAGTATGGAGAGATGTCATTAATTACAGAAAAACCAAAAAACTTCTCATGCATACTAAAATAGTCCTCACAGGTACAGCTATATTGCTGTTTAGCGGATTTATAATGTTTTTGGCATCAGAATGGTCAAACCCTGAAACTTTGGGCAAACTTTCTCTTGGTGAAAAATTTTTAGCGGCATTTTTTCAATCTGTTACCACCAGAACTGCTGGATTTAACAGTATAGATATAGCTGCTTTGAGAGGCGAAACCAAAATCCTATCCTGTATTCTTATGTTTATCGGTGCTGCCCCCGGTTCAACAGGAGGAGGAATTAAAATAACCACAGCTACTGTTGTTATTATGACAGTTTACTCTATTATCAAAGGTGAAAATGAAACTACTGTTTTTGGCAGAGTATTATCTCACAACACAGTTTACAAATCACTTTCTATTATGGTTATGGCAATTTTGGGAATATCAATTTCCTCTGGCTCCATTCTTCACACACTTTCCGAAACAGGTTACAGCGGTGTTGATGTATTTTTTGAATCAGTTTCCGCCTTTGCAACTGTGGGACTTTCCTGTGGTGTAACTTCGGTTTCGGGAGTGGTGGCAAAAATGTTCTTAATCCTGCTTATGTTTATCGGTCGTGTAGGTCCTATCTCCTTTGCAATTTCACTTGCTATGAAAGGGCCTCAAAATAAAAATGAAATTCTTCCGGAAGCCAAAATTATGGTTGGATAATTTAAAATTGCAATTTAAGAGAAAAGAGAAGTTCTCTGTACCGACCCCCAAAAAGTTAGACCAAAAATCTAATGATTGGCGGGTCGGTACACTCTTTTCTTTTTTATTTTTACATAGTTTTTATTCATTTACATCAGTTATTTTAAATTAACAAAAAAATTTTTTCTTTTGTCAAAAGGCGGTTGCAGTATTATAAAAAAACTGATAATATAGAATGGTAAATTAAATTTTTTAAAATGTGGGAGATTATAATTATGAATTTAGAAATGCTTAAAGAACCTAAAATTTTAATAGGAGCCATTATTGTGGCTGTAATATCTTATTTAATAGGCAGTATTAATTTTGCTGTTTTGTTTTCAAGAACATTTAAAAAAGATGATGTGAGAAAACACGGCAGCGGCAATGCAGGTATGACAAATATGCTCCGTGTTTACGGAAAACTTCCTGCTGCTTTAACAGCGGTATTTGATTTTTCAAAGGGTATAATCTGCGGAGTTATGGCAAGATTTATTTTCAAACAGTTTTTGGGAATTGATAATTTTGACCCTGTTTATTTCGGACTTTTTCCTGCACTTCTCGGTCATCTTTATCCTGTTTATTTCGGATTTAAAGGTGGAAAAGGTGTGCTCACCGCTTTCGGAAGTGTTTTGCTTTTAAATCCTGTGGTTTTTCTTATTCTTTTTGCCATTTATGTGCCTATGGCATTTATCATTAAAATTGTTTCTTTAGCCTCTATATTAGGTATGATATCCTACCCTCTTTTCACTTTTATACAGCTTAAACTCACAGGAGGTACTGACTACACAGAAGTTATTATGGGAATTGTGCTTATAAGTCTTCCTGTCATTGCTCATCACGAAAACATTAAACGCCTTTTAAATGGTACTGAGAGAAAATTCGGTACAGGTTCCAACAAGTAAAGGAGATGTAAATATGAACAACATTTTCATTTTAGGTGCAGGAAGTTTTGGAGTATCACTTGCTGTACTGTTTTCAAAAAAACATGAAGTAACTCTTTATGGTAGAAATCCGGAAAAAACCGAAAAAATGAGGGATTCTCACCGCTGTGAGCTGCTCCCAAAAATTCAAATACCCGAAAAAATCAATATCACTTCCGATTTTGATAAATTACCACAAAGCGATATAGTTATATTGGCATCCCCATCTCACTCCATGAGAAAAGTATGTCAGCAAATCAAAGATATAATAAACCCAAAAGCTACAGTAGTATGTGTTGCCAAGGGTTTTGAAGAAGACACTCTAAAACGTATGTCGCAGGTTATTTCAGAAGAACTTCATAACAAATATGTTATTTTATCTGGTCCAACCCATGCCGAGGAATTGGCTGCCGATATCCCCACTGCCATTGTTGCCGCATCTTATGAACGTGAAGTGGCTGAGTATATTCAGGACTGTCTTTCTTCCTCCACATTAAGAATTTATGTCAGTGATGATGTTATCGGTGTGGAACTGGGTGGAGCTTTAAAAAATGTAATAGCTCTTTCCGCAGGAGCTATTGAAGGAAAACAACTGGGCGATAATACAAAAGCTGCACTTATGACACGGGGAATTACCGAAATAGCACGACTTGGAATAAAATGCGGTGCCAAAAGTGAAACATTTGCGGGACTTTCAGGCATTGGCGACCTTATTGTTACCTGCACCAGCAATCACTCAAGGAATAAACGAGCAGGTATGCTGATAGGTCAGGGTGTACCGCCGACAGAAGCTATAAAACAGATAGGTATGACGGTGGAGGGCTACAAAAATACAAAAAGTGCGTATGAACTATGTCAAAAATACAATGTGGAAATGCCTATAATTACACAGGTTTACAAAATCCTTTATGAAAACAAATCCATGGATCAGGCAATAGAAGATTTAATGGACAGACCAAGACGCCACGAATCCGAGGTAGTTTGGTTTTTAAACAAATAGGTGGTTTTTTATGATACAGCTTTTATCGGAAACAGAAAATTTATGGAACAAACTGCAAAAAGCAAATAAACCCATTGTCATTTACGGTATGGGAGATGGTGCTGTTAAAATCTTGAAGGTTTGTGATTATTACGGTATAAAAGTTTCAGAAATTTTTGCCAGTGATGACCATGTACGGGGCCACTCTTTTTTGGGGTATGAAGTTAAAACTCTGGCTAAACTGGAAGAAGAATACAGTGATTTTATTATTCTTTTAGCATTTGCCGCATTTGAATCAGAACTTATGAATAAAATTTATACTATAGCAAAAAAACATGAGCTTTATGCCCCTGATGTTCCTGTTTTTGGAAGTGGACTATTTACAATAGAATACATTAAGGAAAATGAGAGCGATTTTGACTATGTGTATAATAAATTAGCTGATAATTACTCTAAAATTGTCTTTACAAATCTTTTAAACTTTAAAGTCAGCGGAAAAATAGATTATTTAAAAGAGATTTCTACTACCCGCAATCAGGACTACACTGAACTTCTCCCTTTAAAAAATGACATTGTTTATGTGGACTTAGGTGCATATGACGGCGATACCATCGAGGAAATACTTTCGCATAACATTACTCCCAAAAAAATTATAGCCTTTGAACCTGACCCAAAAAACTTTCGCAAACTTAAATCAAACACAGAAAAATACAGCAATGTGGAAATTTATAACATTGGTTCCTACAGCCATGAAACAATTCTTTCTTTTAACAATAAAGCAGGAAGAAATTCCGCTTTGGGCAGTGACGGAAAACACATTGAAATTCCTCTAAACTCTGTTGACAACATCTTAAATGGTACTGTGGCTCACTATATCAAAATGGATGTGGAAGGTGCAGAATATGAAACAATTATGGGCTGTAAAAATACCATAAGCCATTTTAAACCTGCGTTGGGAGTGGCAGCCTATCACCGCAATGAAGATTTATTCGCTCTCCCAAAACTTATTTTAAACCTTAACAGCGATTATAAACTTTATATAAGACATAACCACTATATTCCTGCCTGGGAAAGCATATTTTATGCAGTTTAAAAAAGCAAAACCTGTAAAAATTCTATTTAGGTTATACTGTTTTTTCTTTAAATACTGAAAACCTCCCCTGAAAAAATCAGAGGAGGTTTGTTTGTTTTTAAAGCTATTTCTTTTCTCTTTCCTGCCACATAACCCACAATGGACCTGCAATACAAATAGATGAATAAACACCTGAAATCATACCGATAATCATTGGGAATGCAAATGTCAGAATAGAGCTTACATTGTAAATGGAAGCCATTATACATACTACAACCATTGACATAATTGTTGTTGCAGTAGTTGCAATAGAACGACTTAAACATTGGGAAACACTCATGTTTACAAGTTCGCCGATTGTGTAGTGATTTCCGTAAATCTTCTTATTTTCACGAACACGGTCATAAATAACGATTGTGTCATTAAGTGAGTAACCAAGAATTGTCAAAACAACTGCTATAAAGCTGTCGTTAAGTGGTATTCGCAAAATAACAAATGTTGCAAAAACTACCATAATATCATGGAGTAAAGCAATAACTGCCATTACACCCGCAGAAACACCGCCAATGGATTTAAACCTAAATCCAACATAAATAATCATAAGAAGTGCTGCAAAACCAACAGCTACAATACATTTATAAAGAAATTCCTTTCCAATTGTAGGGTCTACAATGTTAATAGAAAGAGTTTCCAATTTATTTTCTGCATACTTGCTTTCAATTTTATCTGTAAGTTCTATTTGTTTTTCAGAATCAATACCCTTTGCAGCCGCAAGAGAAACCACAAAGTTATCGGAACCTGTAATAGCATTTTTAGTTTTTTGAACAGATACTTTTTCACCTAAAATATTTTCTATTTCAGATTTAAATTCGTTTTGATTTATTGTGCCTTCATAATTATAAGTGATAATGGAACCACCTTTAAACTGAATATCCAATTTAATTCCAAAAATTGATGCACAAACAATGCAGGCAACTAAAATTAATATGGAAATACTAAAATAAATCTTTTTATGACCTACAAAATTATAAGTTTTCATTTTTAGCACCTCCGTATAAAGCTGGATTTTGGCAGAATTTAAATTTAGCAAGTGATGTGAGCATAAGTCTGGAACAGAGTACACCCATTACCAAGTTCAAAATAACACCTACCAAAAGTGTAAATCCGAATGAGTAAATAGCACCGGCTGTAGCAGGGCCAAACCATGTAAATACAGGTGAAAGAATCTTAGCAAACATACTGTTTGTAGGTCCAAATGCGCCCATAAGTATAATAGCTACAAATACAACTGTTACATTACCGTCAAAAATAGCTGTAAATGCTCTGCTGAAACCTGAATTAATAGCATTTTCTACTGACTTTCCTGCTTTGAGTTCTTCTTTAATTCGTTCTGCTGTAATGATGTTTGCGTCAACACCAAAACCTATTGCAAGAATAATACCTGCAATACCGGGAAGTGTCAATGTAAAGCTTCTGAATGCCGGGAAGAATCCTGTAATAGAAGCAATCATTAAACCAACTTGTCCCAAAAGTGCAATAGATGCAACTGCTCCTGGAAGCCTGTATATAATAATGATAAACAGTGAAATCAAAATAAAAGCAATAATGCCGGCTTTAACCATAGCATCTTTAGCACCCATACCAAGTGTAGGGGACAAAGTATTATAATTTTCTGTCTGGAGTTTAAACGGCAATGCACCTGCATTAATCTTTTCAGCCAAAGCTGCAGCCTCTTCGGGAGTGAAGTTTCCTTCTATTGTAGCTTGACCTTCTGTAATATGAGCTCTTACTACAGGGGCAGAAAGCATTTTATCATCCATCCAAATTGACATTTGTTTATTAAGACAGATTTCAGTAGCCTTAGCAAATTTTTCTCTTCCTTCTTCTGTAAATTTAAGAGATACAAGGTATATGTTTTTTTCAGGGTCTACAGAAGCGTAAGCTTCTTCTACATCTGAACCGTTAACCAAAACATTTTCCAAAGTTTCACCTGTAGGAGCTCCTGTTTCAGGATCTCTTTCAGCACCTTGACGGAATGTAAGACTGGCAGTTTCACCAAGTTCTGCAATGGCAGCCTGAGGGTCAAAATTCTTTTCTTCTGACTTCCAAGGGAAACGAACAATAATTCTGTCCTTGCTAAAATCTGTGTAAACCTCATAGTCAGTAATACCCAGGTTTACCAAACGCATTTTAATAATTGATTCTGCTTGTCTCATTTCATTATCGGCAGCATCGTAATCATCAGGTGGACAAAATGTAACATCAACGCCTCCACGAATATCTGTACCCCAACGAATGTCGCCTGCTCCTCTAACGTAAGTAGTTGTAACATCTCCGTACTCAGTGCTTATGCCGGTAAATGCCAATGTTGTAACAAGCACTATAAGCAAAGCAACTATAAAAAATACGGATTTCCCCACTTTCTTCATGTGCAATCCTCCAATATTTATTTTATGGAATTTTATCTTTTTATATCTGATAAGTCATAATATTAATGATAAAATTCAGCATTCGTACAGTTTATTATATGATAAATTCTCCTAAAAGTCAATGATAACACCCTAATATTTATATTAATTAAAATAATATTATTTTGTTAAATAACTTACTAAATGAGTAATTTTAAATTTACATATAAAAATACACCCCATGCCAAAGCATGGAGTGTATTTTTAAACGGAATTTTCCGATTATTCAGCATCGTATGGTTTTGCCTTTTTAACAAGCTTGTCATACTTTTCTGTTGCAGCTTCCTGAGCAGCAACAAAAAGTTTTTCTGCTCTTTCAGGGAAGCTTCTTGTGAGTGAGCTGTAACGAACTTCATTCTTGATGAAGTCTTGGTAATCAGCTTTAGGAGCCTTGGAATCCAGCATAAACGGATTCTTACCTTCAGCCTTAAGACGTGGGTCAAATCTGAATGTATGCCAGTAACCTGCTTCTACAGCCTTCTTCATTGTTGTTTGGGAAATTCCCATACCGCCCTTTGTACCATGGTTAATACATGGAGCATAAGCAATAATAAGAGATGGACCATGGTAGCTTTCAGCTTCAACAAATGCTCTGATACACTGGTTGTAGTCAGCACCCATAGCAACCTGAGCAACATAAACATAACCGTAGCTCATAGCTATTTCAGCCAAATCTTTTTGTTTAATTTCCTTACCTGCTGCAGCAAATTGAGCAACTGCACCTGTAGGTGTAGCCTTAGAAGACTGTCCACCTGTGTTGGAGTAAACTTCTGTATTGAATACAAGAATGTTTATATCTTCACCGGAAGCGATAACATGGTCAAGACCACCAAAACCGATATCGAATGCCCAGCCATCTCCACCGAGAATCCATACAGATTTCTTAGCAAGGAATTCTTTATCTTTGAGGATTTCCTTAGCCTTATCACATCCACATTTTTCAAGAGCTGCAATAAGAGCCTTTGTAGGTTCACCGTTAGCATGACCGTCTGCTGCTGTTTCCAGATATTTATTGCACACTGCTTTAATTTCATCGTTTGTTGTTTCAGCAGCCAAAGCTTCAACCTTTGCAATGAGTCTGTTTCTGAGTGTGTTCTGAGCAAGATACATACCATATCCGTATTCGGCATTATCTTCAAAGAGAGAGTTTGCCCAAGCAGGACCATGTCCTTCATGGTTAACTGTGTAAGGAGTTGAAGGTGCGGAACCACCCCAAATGGAGGAACATCCTGTTGCGTTAGCGATATACATTCTGTCGCCTGCTACCTGTGTAAGGAGCTTAGCATAAGGAGTTTCACCACAGCCTGCACAAGCACCGGAGAATTCCAGCAATGGTTGCTTGAACTGGCTGCCCTTAACTGTTGTATCCTTGAATTTTTCAATAACTTCAGTATGAGGTTCAACTTTTGTGCAGTAGTCAAATCCCTTCTGAGAATCAAGTTGTGTATCAAGAGGAGCCATGCTGAGAGCCTTAACTCCCTTAACTTCAGGACATACATTTACGCAGGAACCACAGCCTGTGCAGTCCAAAGCGGAAATTGTCATAGCAAACTTATATCCTGGCATTTGCTTCATATCAATAGTCTTTTGTTCAGCAGGGAGATTCTTTGCTTCATCTTCTGTCAAAGCAATAGGTCTTATGCAGGCATGAGGACAAACATAAGAACAAATGTTACACTGCAAACACTTTTCTGGATCCCAAGACGGAACATCTACAGCTATACCACGTTTTTCGTAAGCTGCTGCACCTGTTGGGAATTCACCGATTACATAATCTTCAAATGCAGAAACAGGGAGATCATCACCCTTTTGAGCATTAACAGGGATAAGGATATTGTTAACATAGTCAACAAGTTCTTTTCTGTCACCTGTTGCCTTTGGAAGTTCAGAGTGACCCTCAGCATTCTTCCAAGATGCAGGAACTTCAATCTTCTTGTAGCTCTTAGCGCCTCTTTCGATAGCGTCATGGTTCATCTTAACTACTGCTTCACCCTTCTTGCCGTAGGACTTAGTAGCAGCGTCCTTCATGTATTTAATTGCTTCATCTTCAGGAATTACCTTGGAAATGCTGAAGAAAGCAGATTGGAGAATTGTGTTAATTCTGTTTCCGAGGCCGATTTCCTTACCAATGCTGATACCATCAATTGTGTAGAGATTAATATCATTTTCAGCAATATAACGCTTCATTTCGGCAGGGAATCTCTTTTCGATTTCGTCCATATCCCAACCGCAGTTAAGAAGGAAGGAACCGCCCTTCTTAATGTCGGAAACCATATCATATTTGCCAACATAAGATGGGTTATGGCAAGCAACAAAGTCAGCCTTGTTGATAAGGTATGTTGACTTAATTGGCTTATCACCAAATCTCAGGTGAGAAACAGTGATACCACCGGATTTTTTGGAGTCATATGCAAAATAAGCCTGAGCATATTTGTCTGTGTGGTCACCGATAATCTTAATGGAGTTCTTATTAGCTCCTACAGTACCGTCTGAACCAAGACCCCAGAACTTACAGCTGATTGTTCCGACAGGAGTTGTATCAGCGATATTAACTCTGTCAAGAGAGAGGTTTGTAACATCATCTACGATACCGATTGTAAATCTCTTTTTAGGAGCTGAATTTTTAGCGTTTTCATAGATAGCAGCGATGTCTGCAGGAATTGTATCCTTAGAACCAAGACCGTATCTTCCGGAGTAAACAGGAATACTTGTGAACTGGCTGTCTTTAAGAGCAAGAACAACATCGAGGTAGAGTGGTTCACCCAAGGAGCCTGGTTCTTTAGTTCTGTCCAAAACAGAAATTGTCTTAACAGTTGCAGGAATTGCATTGATAAGATGTTTAGCAGAGAAAGGTCTGTAGAGTCTTACTTTAACAAGACCGTATTTACCGCCGTTAGCGTTAAGATAGTCAATTGTTTCTTCAATTGTTTCACAAACAGAACCCATAGCAACAATTATATGTTCAGCATCAGCTGCACCATAGTAGTTGAAGAGTTTGTAGTCTGTGCCAATCTTAGCATTAACTTTGTCCATATATTCCTGAGTAAGTTCAGGAATTGCATCATAGTACTTGTTGCAAGCTTCTCTTGCCTGGAAGAAGATATCTCCGTTTTGAGCTGTACCACGAAGTGCAGGATGTTCAGGATTAAGAGCGTGTCTTCTGAATTCATCAACAGCGTCCATATCCAGCATTTCTTCCAAATCCTTGTAATCCCATGTTTCAATCTTCTGAATTTCATGAGATGTTCTGAATCCGTCAAAGAAGTGGAGGAAAGGTACTTTGCCCTTAATTGCTGTAAGGTGTGCTACTGCACCAAGATCCATAACTTCCTGTGCGGAGTTGGAGCAAAGCATAGCAAAACCTGTTTGGCGGCAGGCATATATATCAGAGTGATCTCCGAAAATGTTAAGAGCATGTGAAGCTACACATCTTGCGGATACATGAATAACGCAAGGGAGAAGTTCACCTGCTATTTTATACATATTTGGAATCATAAGGAGCAAACCTTGTGATGCTGTGTATGTTGTAGTCAAAGCACCGGCTGCCAAAGAACCGTGCACTGTTCCGGCTGCACCTGCTTCTGACTGCATTTCAACTACTTTAACTTTTTCACCGAAGATGTTTTTCTGACCTTCTGCAGACCACTTATCTGTTACTTCAGCCATAACGGATGATGGTGTAATTGGGTAGATAGCAGCCAAATCAGTAAATGCATAAGACACGTGAGCGGCTGCGTTGTTACCATCCATGGTTTTCATTGATCTTTTTATTGCCATGATAATCATTTCCTTCCTTTTAAATTTTAAAAATAATTTTGGACAATACAGGGGGTAGTGCTGTTACCCTGAATTTTCACTTAGCATAGCTTTAGGGGGTAGTGCTGATACCCTAAATTTTGCATGATGAAATTCTATCTAAAGATATTCATATGTAATTGATGAATTTAATCTTTCACATTTTTATATCTTCAAATGTCCTATTAAATTTTAACATCTTTCCTCAATTATGTAAAGAGAATTTGAATTAAAATTTGTAAAATTTATATAAAGAAACCAAAAATACTATATAATATACAAATTTATGTACCAATATAATCGTTAATTTAATTTTATAATGGTTTTTCTTTCAAATTAGATATACTTTTGCAATTTTTCTTTCAGAATTACATAAAAAATTTTGCGAAATACCAATGCTATATAAAAAAGTAATTTAGAAAACATCAAAATCGAAAACGGAGTGTATCGAAATTCGGCACACTCCATCTCTTTATATAATTGCTTGATAAACTGTTATTTACCATCTTTTCATATTTAATTTAAACTTTGATATATATGCCTGTTTCAATTCGTCCTCACTTATTCCGTAGCAAAGCAGGATATCATTATAATACATTAAAATATCTGACATTTCCTCAAGTAAATGCTGCCTTATTTCACTGTTTTCAATAGGCTTTTTATCCCCGTTTTTCTTAATGATATCAATAACCTCGCCTATTTCCCCAATCATCCATAACAATTTATTTTTTCCGGTTTCAGGGCAAATTGCCTCCCATTTATCTTTATATTTATCCTGTAATTCTTTTTGCATGGAAAGCATTTCTTCTACAGTAAAATTCCCCATACCTTCACTCCTAAATTTGGTTTATAAATTGGTTATGAATTATAACACAAGGGAAAAAAGAAGGGTGCAGTAATTAGGTACAGACTTCTAAACCCTTTTGGTAATTGCTTTTTTATGTGGCTGTGTAAAAATTATAAAACTTCCTTTTAAATTTAATGTCTGGGATAAGTTTTAACAGTCATAATTGCCCTGATTACTTCATTATCAATATCTACATCAGGGTTTTTGACAAAATTAGATGTCAAAAATTCAATTTGTTCTCTTGGTGCAACTATATATTTGCAGGGAACATGATTAAGTACAATAGCTGCCATATCATTAATACATTTTTCGCACATACAGCAATTAAATTTTTCAACCATACTGTTGATTTTCATAACTACAAGATCTTCCATGGCATTATGTACCACCAAATTAGACCTTTCCTGAGATAGTTCCAAATTGTGTTTTACAGGAGATTGATTATAACTCATAATTTTTTCCACCTTACTTTGAAAATTTGATATTTTATCATAA
>JAHHUA010000045.1 GCA_020024235.1 Oscillospiraceae bacterium | reverse complement strand
GTTACATTAAAACTGTCTTTTTATATTTGTGTATTACAACTATAATTATTTGCCGTATTTTTACAATTATAATGAGCAGATTAGATGTAACATAGGATTTTTCATTTGATACATATTAATTGTAAACCTCTATACTGAAATAAAATAAAAATCTTCATATATTGACAAAATATTGTTTTTCATTTATACTTATGGAGGTATCGCCTTAAAGGGCGTTTATTTTTTATACATAAGTTAGCATTAACTAACTTATTAAAATGGAGGTATAACAGTATATGATGATTAATAAAAGATTAATCGGAACAGTCAAAGAAAGCAAAAAGTATATTGCATGGAATGTTATTTCCCAGTGGCTTTCACTTTGTTGCAATATAATTTTGATGTGGACGGTTACCGATTTTTTGGGAGCATTGTTTTTAAATAATGCAATGGAATATGTGTGGATACGCACAATATTTATTTCAATAGCTGCCATATGCTCAAAGCATTTGCTTTCACTTGTTTCGTCAAAAATGAGCTGGCTTTCGGGGAAAACCGTAAAAATCAGACTTCGCCAAATGATTTACGATAAACTTTTACATTTAGGCAGTTCATATAATGAAAAAGTACAAACATCGGAAATTGTACAGGTGGCAGTGGACGGTGTAAATCAGTTGGAAACCTATTTCGGAGCATATTTGCCACAGTTTTTTTATGCAATGCTTGCACCTTTGACACTTTTTGCAGTTTTGAGTTTTGTAAACTTTCCGTCTGCAATTATTTTGTTGATATGTGTGCCTCTTATTCCGATTTCAATAGCGGCAGTGCAAACTTGGGCAAAAAAATTACTGTCTAAATATTGGGATCAATATACAGGTTTGGGCGATACTTTCTTGGAAAATTTACAGGGGCTTACAACTTTAAAAATTTATAAAGCAGATAAAATGAAGCATGAACAAATGAATGTAGAAGCTGAGAATTTTAGACGCATAACAATGAAAGTACTTACTATGCAGCTAAATTCCATCACTATAATGGATTTAGTGGCATATGGGGGAGCAGCTCTTGGAATTATCACTGCTGTAACACAGCTTAACAAAGGTGCTGTGGATATGGTGGGCTGCCTTAGAATAATCCTTTTGTCAGCGGATTTCTTTATACCTATGAGAATGCTTGGCAGCTTTTTTCACATAGCTATGAACGGTATGGCGGCATCTGATAAAATTTTTAATTTGCTGGATATACCTGAGAACATTGCCGGCTTACATAAATTGGGACAAAACTGTTCCATAAAAGCGGAAAATGTTTCCTTCTCTTATGATGAAAGCCGTATGGCTTTGGACAATGTTTTCATGGATTTTCCGTCAGGCAGTTTTACAGCTATAGCGGGAGAAAGCGGTTGCGGTAAATCTACATTTGCAGGTATACTTATGGGCAGAAATAAGGGTTATAAGGGTAAAATCACTGTAGGTGATTATGAAATTAATGACATAGCTGAAGATAGTTTGATGAAAAACTTAACATATGTAAGCCACCAAAGTTATTTATTCCGTGGTACTGTAAGAGATAATTTGCTTTTGGGTAACCCTAAGGCTAATGACCAACAGCTTAATGAGGCTTTGCGTCGTGTTGAATTATATAATTTTATGCAATCTGAAAACGGACTTGATACAGTTTTAACCGAAAATGGTGCAAATCTTTCAGGAGGACAGCGCCAGCGTTTGGCATTGGCAAGAGCAATTCTCCATGACAGTCCCGTATATATATTTGATGAGGCTACATCAAATATTGATGTAGAAAGTGAAAATGATATTATGAGGCAAATTTATGAGCTTGCCAAAGAAAAAACTGTTATAGTAATTTCTCACAGGCTGGCAAATATCGTAAATGCAGATAATATCTATGTTATGGAAAACGGAAAAGTAAAAGAAAGCGGAAACCATGAAACTTTAATCAACAAAAATGGTGTATACAGCAGTTTATGGAATGCTCAACAGGAATTGGAAAAATATATAGGGGAGGAATAAAAATGAAACGAAACGGATTTACAGTAATGTCAAAATTAATCGGATTTGTAAAACCTCTCACAGGATATATGCTGTTGGCAATTCTTATGGGAGTAGTGGGAAACCTCTGTGCATCTTTTATTACAATTTTCGGTGGATATGCAGTGGTGAAATTTTTGGGATTTGAAGTACCTATGAGTATGACAATGATTTTTACAGCACTGATTATTTTTGCATTGGCAAGAGGTATTCTGCGTTATGCAGAACAGGCAGGAAATCATTTTATTGCCTTTAAACTGTTGGCACTTATTCGTGATAAAATTTTCGGAGCTTTGAGAAAACTGGCTCCTGCAAAACTTGAAGGCAGAGATAAAGGCGATTTAATTTCTGTAATTACTTCTGATATAGAACTTTTGGAAGTTTTTTATGCACATACAATCTCACCTATAGTTATTGCAACAATTTTTTCAATTATTATGTGTTTGTTAATAGGAAGTTATCACTGGATTTTAGGATTAGCTGCTGCTGTTTCATATTTGACAGTAGGTGCTGTAATTCCTATAATTATTTCTAAAAAAAGCGGCGACAAAGGATTAAATTTCAGAGTAAAATCAGGTGAACTCAGTGGTTTTGTTTTAGACAGCATGAGAGGTTTAAATGAAACTTTGCAATATGAAAACGGCAAAAAAAGAATGAAAGAAATGACTCAAAAAAGCCTTGATTTAGCAAATGATGATGAATATTTAAAGAAAAAAGCAGGAGAGGGTGCAGCATTTGTAGGCACTGTTTTAATGCTGTTTGATTTTTCTATGCTATTTCTTTCCGCATGGCTTTATAACAGCGGAAAAATCGGTTTTGACGGAGTGGTTATATCCACAATAGCACTTATGAGTTCTTTTGGTCCTACAGTATCTCTTGCTAACTTGGGAAGTACTTTGCAATATACTTTTGCTGCAGGCAATCGTGTGCTTGATTTATTGGAAGAAAAACCGGTTGTAGAAGATATTACAGGAAAAGAGTCTGTTGAATTTGACGGTGCTGCTGCTGAAAATATTGATTTTTCCTATGGAGATCAAAGAATTATCAAAGATTTAAGTATAGATATTCCAAAGGGGAAAATAGTTGGAATTGTAGGAAGAAGCGGCTGCGGAAAATCCACATTACTTAAATTATTTATGAGATTTTGGGAAACCAATAAAGGCAGAATAGCTTTGTCAGAAAAAAATGTAAATGATATAAACACATCTGATCTTAGAGATATTGAAAGCTTTATGACACAGGATACACAGCTTTTTAAGGATACTATTTTAAATAATCTGCTGATTGCAAAACCCAATGCCACTATGGAGGAAGTGGAAAATGCCTGCAAAAAAGCATCAATTCATGATTTTATAATCGGCTTACCTAATGGCTACGAAACTGATGTAGGTGAGCTTGGAGATACACTTTCCGGTGGTGAACGCCAGCGTTTGGGTCTTGCCAGAGCCTTTTTGCACAATGCACCATTTATGCTTTTGGATGAACCAACCAGTAACTTGGACAGCTTAAATGAAGCAGTTATTTTAAAATCTCTCCACCAACAACATAAAGAAAAAACTGTAATTTTGGTATCACACAGAAAATCTACCATGAGTATTGCAGATAAAGTTTACTCTGTAGAAAACGGAAGGCTAAGCTAATGAAAAATATACAAAATAAAAGAGAAAAGGAAAAAGCTGTAGTAGCAGATATGATAGCTTTATATTGCCAAAATGTTCATGGAACCAAAAAGAATGAGCTTTGTCCAAAGTGTCAGGAACTTTTGGATTATGCCAAACTTCGTTCTGATCATTGTCCGTTTATGGAAACAAAAACTTTTTGTGTAAACTGTAAAGTTCATTGTTATAAACCCCAAATGCGTGAAAAAATACGGGAAGTTATGCGATATTCAGGGCCAAGAATGATATTTCATCACCCAATTACCGCTGTATCCCATGTAATTTCAGTAGCTCGTGAAAAACAAAAACTAAAAATGAAAGGTAAAAAATAAAATGAAAATAAAAAAATATATTTATATTGTATTGGGATGTATTAGCGTTGCTTTAGGAGCTGTGGGGGCTGTGGTTCCCATATTACCCACATTTCCGTTTTTGCTTTTTGCAGCTTTTTGTTTTACCAAAAGCTCAGAAAAACTTCATATTTGGTTTAAAGGTACAAAACTTTATAAAAACAACTTGGAAAGCTATGTAAAAGAAAAAGGCATGACAAGAAAAACAAAAATAAAAATTATGGTTACAGTTACAACTTTAATGGTAATCGGATTTATTATGATGAAAAAAGTTATTGTCGGACAAATAGCTTTAGGAATTGTGTGGTTATGCCATTTGCTTTACTTTATATTTGGAGTTAAGACAATTTCCCCTAATGCCAATGTCAGTGTTCAAACTGAAAATGAGTAGTACATAATATAAATTTTACATAGAAATTAATTTAAAATAAGCACCCGTTTATAAGAATAAGTTATATTATTCCTATAATGGGTGCTTATTTATATTGTTTTATGTTTATAAAAGCATTTTAAATACAAACTATATTTATTTTACCATATTTTCTACTTGCCAGGAGTTGTGATCGGTGTGAAGAATATGATGAGCTTTTTCGGAAAGAGGTTTTTCCAGATAATCTTCATAAAGTTTCAGAACTTCAGGGTTTTCATGAGAAAATCTTAAAGAAGACATATGATCTATGTCATAAAGCATTTGACCCCGTTCCTCGGTAAAATTACAGCCATCATGGATAGGCTGACCGCCACCACCGGCACAGCCTCCGGGACAGGACATAACTTCTACAAAGTCATAGTTTACTTCGCCACGGTTTAATGCATCTAAAAGTCGGCTTGTATTATTAAGTCCATGTACTACAGCTATATTTAAAGTTCTGCCTGCCAAGTCAAATTTGGCTTCTTTCCAGCCGTCCATTCCTCTTACTTGTGAGAAGGTATCAGGGTTTGGATTTTCACCTGTAGCAAGATAATAGGCACTTCTGAGAGCAGCTTCCATAACTCCGCCTGTGGTACCGAAAATTGCACCGGCTCCTGTAGCTATTCCCAAAGGATTGTCAAATTCAGCTTCCTCTAAATATTCTGGTACTATATGTTCAGCTCTTATTATTCTGACAAATTCTCTTGTAGTAAGTGATGCATCTACATCTTTTATTGATTCAGAGCTGTTAATTGTAGGAATATCACATTCAGCTTTTTTAGCTAAACATGGCATAATGGAAATACAGAATAATTTGTGAGGATCCACTCCTATTTTTTCTGCAAAATAAGTTTTGGCTACAGCACCAAACATCTGTTGAGGTGATTTAGCAGAAGAAATTTGATCCACAATTTCGGGGTATTTGGTTTTGGCAAATCTAACCCAGGCAGGACAGCAAGAAGTGAACATAGGCTTGTTGTCATTGTTTGGATTATTAAGTTTGGCTAAAAGTTCACTGCCTTCTTCCATAATAGTCAGGTCTGCAGCAAAGTTTGTGTCAAATACATAGTCAAAGCCGATACGCTTTAATGCAGCAACCATTTTTCCAACAGTGGAATCCTCAGGTTTAAGAGCCAAAGATTCGCCCCAGGCAGTTCTGACAGCGGGAGCTACCTGAACTACAGTGATAATATCAGGGTTTGCCAAAGCATCAAATACAATTTGTGTATCATCACGCTCTGATAATGCCCCCACAGGGCAGTTTACAATACATTGACCACAGAGTGAACAGTCGCTTTCTGCAATTTTTCTGTTGTGTGATACATCAATATTTGTTCTTGAACCTGTACCTTCCAAGTCCCATATATGCACATTTTGGATTTTTTCGCAAACCTGAATACATCTCATACATTTAATACATTTAGAGGCTTTTCTTTGAAGATAAAAGCTGGTATCCCATTTAGTTTTTGCAGCTTTGTAATAATAAGGAACATCTATAATGCCTAAATCATTGGCTATTGTCTGCAATGTACAGTTTCCGCTTCTTACACAGGTGGCACATCTTGCATCATGCTGTGAAAGAATAAGCTCTACATTTATTTTTCTGGCTTCTCTTACTCTGGGGCTGTTGGTGTGAATAACCATTCCGTTTTCAGCTACAGTATTGCATGAGGGGACAAGATTGTCAATTCCGTCAATTTCAACTATGCAGACACGGCAGGCGCCTATTTCGTTTATATCTTTTAAATAACAAAGGCTGGGTATACCTATGCCTGCACCGCGAGCAGCTTCCAATATGGTTGTGCCTTCTTTAACTTCTATATTTATATCATCAATTTTTAATTTTACCATTTGTGTTCTCTGCCTCCTTTGAATGAACCATGGCCGAATTTATCACAGCGCAGACAACGGCTTGATTCCTGCATAGCCTCTTCCTTTGTCATGGCATATTCTATAAGGTTCATATCTTTTACTCTTTCGGATATAGTTCTTTCTGATGAAGTAATTCTGCCGCAAGGCATACGGTCATGAAGTTTTGGTTCAGGAATTTCCACATCTACTGTAATTTCATGGTTGTAACCTAAAAACTCATCAATATTTGCTGCTGCAACTTTACCGGCTGCAATAGCTTTTATAGCGGAAGCAGGTCCTGTTACACAGTCGCCTCCTGCAAATACTCCGGTAATAGTTCCTATATCACTGGAGCTCATAGCATCAATAACTCCGCGTTTAATCGGAACGCCGTTTTCCTCAAAATGTTTGGTTTCGATTCCCTGACCGATAGCTTTAATAATAATATCGGCTTCAATTCTCATTTCAGGCAAATCGGCATCTCTTGGCTTAGGTCTGCCTGAACTGTCAATAGAACCTATAATTTGAGGTTTTGTCCAAAGAGCTACAGCATTTCCTTCACTGTCATATTCAATCTTGGAAGGGGCCTGAAGTTCAATAAGTTCACAGCCCTCTTCTATAGCACCGTCAATTTCTTCAGGTAAAGCAGTCATATCTTCCCGTCTTCTTCTGTAAACGATATTTATTTTTTCGGCACCTAAACGCACAGAGCTTCTTGCACAGTCCATAGCAACATTTCCGCCGCCGATAACAATAATCTTCTTTCCTGTAAAATCCGGTAGATTGCCGTCGCCAATTCCTCTTAAAAGTTCTACAGCGGAAATTACACCACGGCTGTCCTCACCGTCAATGCCAACATTTTTGTCAAGCTGAGCACCGATTGCAATATATATGGAATCAAATTTTTCACGAAGTTCTTTAAGAGTTATATCTTTTCCGATATTTACATCGGTGGATATTTTAACACCTGTGGACAAAATAGCATCAATATCTTCCTGCAATCTTTCACGGGGAAGACGATAGCTGGGAATACCATAACGGAGCATACCGCCCAGGTATTTACGCTTTTCAAAAACTTCAACATCATGACCCATAAGAGAAAGATAGTAAGCAGCACTGAGCCCTCCGGGGCCGCCTCCGATAACAGCAACTTTTTTGCCTGTTTTTTCTGCACATTTTGGAGCAGGAACAATACCGGAATGTTCGACAGCATAGCGTTTAAGAGATCGTATATTAATAGGGCTGTCAATCATACTTCTGCGGCATCTGGCTTCACATGGATGTTCACAAACCATAGCACAAGAAGTAACAAACGGATTGTCTTTTCTTATAAGTTTTACACAGTCAGCATATCTTTCTTCAGCAATAAGGGCGATATATCCCGGAATATCTACACCGGCAGGGCATTGAGATACACAGGGAACAGGCTGATTTAAACTGCAAAGACATCTGTTGTGTTTTATATGTTCTATATAGTCATCTCTAAAACCGATAATACCTCTCAGCACCATTTTAGCAGCTTCTCTGCCTATGGCACAGTCAGCAGAATTTTTAATAACTCTGGCAGTTTTTTCTATTAAATCAATGGTTTCCATAGTGGCTTCACCATCAAGAACACTTGTAATAAGGTTAGTGAGCTGGGATAAGCCTATACGACAAGGCACACATTTTCCGCAGGTTTGTGCATGAGCAAGTCTTAAAAATGCCTGCGACATATCAATAGGGCAAAGTCCGGGAGGACTTGCGACAATTCTTCTTTCCAAATCCTTATAAAGTTCTTCCACAACTGTTTGAGCTTTATTTGGAGTTTTGATTTTTAAACGGCTCATATTAGTAAATCTCCTTTGATTGTATTAATTAAAATTTCTATTATAATTATAGTATGCAAAAAAAAATAATGCAATAAATAAAAAAATAAAGGGAAAAATGTATTATTATGAACAATTAAAAAAAAGGGAATTTTAGATAAGTATACAAATTTAAAGAGAAAATTATTATAAATTTACAATACTTTTTAGCATTTTTAAACTAAAATTTTTACATTGCTGCCACCGTTTTGATTTTTCTTTATAATAATTTGTTTGTCAATTTTATCTTTAAGTTCAGGGATATGGGAAATAATACCCACTAACTTATTGCTTTGTGATAAATCGCAAAGGGCTTTAACGGCTTGCTGAAGGGAATTTTCGTCCAAAGAGCCAAAGCCTTCATCTACAAACATGGTGTCAAGCTGTATTCCCCCGGCAGAGGACTGAATTTCATCGGCAAGTCCAAGAGCTAAAGATAAGGAAGCTTTAAAAGATTCACCACCGGAAAGGGATTTTACACTTCGTTCGGAACCATTATAATGATCAATTACATTAAGGTCAAGACCGCTTTGAGATTTGTGATTATCGGTATCCACACTGCGTTTAAGTTCATATTGATTGCCTGACATAATTAAAAATCTGATATTGGCGCGAGCAATTATTCTGTCAAAATATGCAGTTTGTATATAGGTTTCTAACATAATTTTTTCTTTTCCGGAAATATTTCCCGAGGCAGTATTGTATAAATCCTTTATAATAGTAAGATAATGGGCGGTTTCTTCATAATCTTTAAATTTAAGCTTTAAATTTTCAGCAGTTTTTTCATTTGATGTAAGTCTTACATGAATATTTTCTTTTTCGGTTAGAAGTTTTGATTTTTCCTCTTTGAGTAAGATTTGTGTTTCTTTTAAATTCTCTATATCTGTGTTGTCATTTACATTTAACTGGCTTTTGAGCTGTTCTGTCTGGCCATTTAAAAGCGAAATTTGATTTTCGCATGAATTTACATTGTTTATGGCATTTTCAAAAGCTTTTTCCATGGACTGATTTTCCAAGGTAAGTTTGTTTTTTTCGTATAAAGCCTGTGATTTATTTTTAAATTTTACTTTTTTCTCTATATTTATAATATTTTCTTTTAGATTTTCAATATCGGATTTTTCTGCTGCCAGTTTTTGACTGAGAATGTTTATTTCATTTTTTAGCTTTTCCGAAAATTCTTTTTCTTTTGGAATAGTTTTCTCCAGTTTTATTTTGTTTTGAGAATTAATTTCCTCAATTTGAATTTCTATATCCAAATCATAAATTTCGGAGTTAGTTAAAGAAATTTGCTCGGAAATTATGTCACTGATGTTTTCCGCTGAATATTCACCGAGAATTTTTTGACAGTTTAGTTTAAAGGTTTCCAAATTTGCATTATATGTTCCTTTTTTATGGGAAGCATCTGAGCTTTTTTCTGTGGCATCATTATGTGCTTTTTCCATCTCTGATTTACTCAGTTTAAGTTTTTCTTCCGTAGGGGCATTTTGGGATTTTTTTGCCGGTTTAGGGTGGTTAACTGATCCGCACACAGGGCAGGGCTTATTATCGAAAAGAGTTTCAGCTAAAATTCCCGCCTGTTCATTTAAATAGAGCATATTTAAATGTTCATAAACGGCAGATTTTTCTGTGTAATTTTTATATGCTGTCAAATAGTCATTTTTTACTTTTATGTAGTCCTGTTTTAACTTTATAAGTTTATTTTTATCAAGTACAAGCTGATTTAGAGCATTTAATTTTTCGGATAATTTTTCCTTTTTGTTTTCTAAAAAAGCTAAGTTTACTCCGGATTTTTCCAATGTTTTAAGTTCATTTTCCATGGATTTTATAAGATTTTCGGATTTTGTGCTGTGCTGTGTTTTTTCATATAAAGTTTTTGTATCAGTTTGGTTTTGAAAATTTAAATTTTCCAGCCTTATATTTTTTTCATCTAATTCCAAATACAGCGGAAGTTCTGATTCTATAATGGATATGTATTTTTTATTTTGCTCAATTAAGTTTTGTCTGGATTTTTCATATTGGGCAATATCTTTAAGTTTTTTTAGATTTATATATTCCTCATTTAATTTAATTTCTGTGGTTTTTAGTTTGCTTTTAAGCTGTTCATTGTTTTCTGCTTGGGTGAGTTTTTCGGTGCAGATGTTAATTTCTGTTTCTTTTTTGGAAATTATTTCTGACAGAGTTTTTTCTTTTTCTATATCTGAAATTATAATTTCATTAAGCTGTTTTGTAATTTCTTTTGAAGAAATTATTTCACCGGATTTTTTCATATCATCAGGTAATATTATTCCGCTTATATATTGAGAAATACTGATTGATAATTCGTTATATTTATTTTGAATTTCAGAGGCTTTTATTTTTAAGTTTTCTTGCAGAAGACGATATGGTTCAGTGCGGAAAATTTTCCTGAGAATATTTTTTCTTTCCTCTGTGGAGGCGGTTATAAGCTTTAAAAAATCTCCCTGAGCAATCATGGCAATTTGACAGAACTGGTTTTTGTCAATTCCCATTATTTCATAGAGTTTTGCATCTGCTTCTTTAGGCTTGGTTAAGATGCTTCCATTTGGCATAGTTAAAGTTACAGATGCTTTTTCTTTTGTTATACCACCGCCTCTTTTAGCGGGACGCTCATATTCCGGATTTCTTATTACAGTATAGGTTTTACCTTTATAATCAAAAATCAGTTCCACATATGTAGGTGTTTCAGCTTTGGCATATTTTGAACGAAGCATAGCAACTTCACGATTATTTCCGCTGGGCTGCCCATACAGTGCATAGATTATTCCATCAAAAACAGTGGTTTTTCCTGCTCCGGTATCTCCTGTTATAAGATAAAGTCCCGATGTACCCAGTTTTTCCATATCTATAACAGTTTTATCTGAATAGGGTCCAAAAGCAGATAATGTTAATTTTAAAGGCCGCATATTATTTCACCTCCCATATATTGTTTATTAAATCTTCAAGAAAACTTTTCTGTTCCTCGCTCATAGACTTATTATTCTGCATTTCGTAAAATTCTTCAAATAATTTAATCGGAGATTTATTTTCTATATCTTTTGCAGCAGTAAATAAATAATTTTCTCTAGTACGTTTGTTGTCATAGGATAATTTCATCAGTTTAGGGTAAATAATTCTTAGTTTATTTACAGCGTCAGGAATATCATCTTCATCAGTTAATATAACATGAAGATAAGATTGACTATAATTTTTATTTTCATAAAAACTTTTTAAAGTAATGTCATTGTATTTTCCCTTGATTTCGCACCAGTCAGTTTTTGGAGTAAGGGGAATAATTTTTATTTTAAGATTATTTTTTTCGCAAAGTTCTGCGGATATTACAGATTTAGTGTCATTTACTTCAGAAAAAGAATATTTAAGAGGGGAACCGCTGTAACGAATTTTATTTTCTCCGTTACAGGCTTGGGAGCGGTGAAGGTGTCCTAAAGCTACATAATCAAAATCTTTTAATATATCTGTGTTAATATTTTCAATACCGCCTATAAACAATTCTTCACTGCCTGAGGCAGAGGAACCTGTAACAAATTGATGAGCTATAAGGATATTTCGCTCTGATTTATTTATGTTCATATGTTTAATCACAATATTTATGGCATCATTATAGTTTTCTATTGTTTCGTCGGGAAAAAATCTTCGCACATGAGCAGGTTTAATAAAAGGCAGCATATATATATTTATTTTACCGAATTTATCTTCTGCTGTAACAGGGAATATTTTTCCGCTATAGGCTGGGGAAATAAAAATATTTCGGCTTTCCAATAATCTGTTTCCAAAAGCCAGTCTTTCAGCAGAGTCATGATTTCCGCTGATTATGTAAACCGGAATATTGCAGTTTGCAAGTTTTACCAAAAAATTATCGCAGAGAGTAACCCCTTCCGTTATGGGAACAGATTTATCATAAATATCACCTGCAATAATTACACCATCAGGCTGCTGAAATTTTATAATTTTAATTATCTCATCTAAAATAAATTCCTGTTCCTCCAACATAGAAAATTCATTTACTTTTTTGCCTATATGTAAATCAGAAAGATGAATAAATTTCATAGGGTATACATCTCCTTTTAATTTAAAATATAGC
>JAHHUA010000044.1 GCA_020024235.1 Oscillospiraceae bacterium | reverse complement strand
ATGCAGAAACATTCGATGATAAGTAGTGCAAAAAAAGAAAAATCAGTGTATAATAGAAATGCAATTTGAAAATTTGAAAGGAGATAAACTATGGGACTTATAAGAGCAGCAATAGGATCTGCGGGAGGTGTTTTTGCAGATCAATGGAAAGAATACTTTTATTGTGATGCTATTGATGTAAATATATTGGCTGTAAAAGGAAAAAAACGCACAGGCTCCCGTTCATCAAACACCAAAGGAAGTGATAATATCATTTCTAATGGTTCAATAATATCAGTGGCAGATAGTCAGTGCATGATTATAGTTGAACAGGGTAAAGTCGTGGATATATGTGCAGAACCTGGAGAATTTATTTATGATTCTTCTACAGAACCTTCTATTTTCCAAGGAAATTTAGGTGATAGCATAGGTGAAGTATTTAAAACTATAGGTAAGCGTTTTGCTTTTGGTGGAGAACCACCCAAGGATCAAAGAGTTTATTACATAAATACAAAAGAAATATATGGAAATAAGTATGGAACAGCAAGTCCGATTATTTTTAAAATAACCGATAGAGAAGCCAATATTTATATGGATATGCCTATTCGTTGTTTTGGTGAATACAGCTATAAAATAACAAATCCACTATTATTTTATACCAATGTCTGTGCCAATTTTACCGAAGATTATACAAGAGATAAAATTGATGGACAAATGAAAAGTGAATTGCTCACTCATTTAGGTCCGGCATTTGCCAGAATTTCCGCAATGGGTATAAGTTATTCCGAACTTATGGGGCATACTTTGGATATTCGTGATGCACTTAAAGCAGAGCTTACTCATGAATGGAAAGAAATCAGAGGTATTGAAATAGTAAATTTCGGAATTTCCAGCTTGAGCGGCGATGAGAAAGTAGAAGAAAAACTGCGTACAATTCAGCTATACTCCAGAAATCCATCTGCTTTGGCAGCCGAAATCGGTGCATCTCAAGCCGAAGCTCTGAAACTGGCTGCTTCAAACAAATCAGCAGGTTCAGCTATGGCATTTATGGGTATGGGAATGGCAAATCAAATGGGCGGTATGAATACAGCTAACCTGTATCAAATGGGACAGCAAATGGGGCAACAGCACCAGCCTACAGCAACTTCATCAGGTTGGAATTGTTCCTGTGGCAGAAAGGGAAATACAGGAAAATTCTGTACGGAATGCGGAAAATCCAAACCTGAAGAAAATACAGGGTGGAGCTGCTCATGCGGAGCCGTAAACAAAGGTAAATTCTGTTCGGAATGCGGTAAACCAAAACCATTGGGAGCACCTCTTTACAGATGTGATAAATGTGGATGGCAGCCGGAGGATCCTATGAACCCACCTAAATTCTGTCCACAATGCGGAGATCCCTTTAACAGTGAAGATATTAAATAATTTACAATAACAATAACAACGAGTAATATAATTAATTTCAATTTATTTGTAAATTTTAAGAAATCAGCTTTCAAAAATGAAGGCTGATTTTTTTAAAAAAAAATAAAAAAATATAGTGCATTTTTTATGTTTATGTTTTATAATAGGATAAAAAAGTAAGTCTGTATTATATACCTTCTTAACACGGAAAGGAGAAAAATAATGGCAACACAGGTAACAAACTATAAATGTCCCGCTTGCGGAGGACCTCTGCATTTTTCGGGAACAACAGGAAAAGTGGAATGTGATTATTGCGGGTCATCATATGATATAGCAGAAATCGAAACAAAATATGCAGAAAAAGATGCGGAAGCTGTAAAAGCAGCTCAGGAAGCAGAAATAAAAGAGAATGAACAAAACTTTGATGAGGATACTAATTCATGGGGTGATGAAGAAAATCACATGAAAATGTATAGCTGCCCTTCCTGCGGTGCACAACTTTTCTGTGATGAAACAACTGCTGCTACCAGCTGTCCTTATTGCGGAAATCCCACTATAATTCCGGGGCAATTCAGCGGTACTAAAAAGCCTGATTATATTCTTCCTTTTAAATTGGAGAAAAAACAGGCAGTGGAGGCTTTAAAAAACCATTATAAAGGTAAACGCCTTTTACCAAATGCATTTACTGCCAACAACCATGTTGAAGAAATAAAAGGTGTATATGTTCCGTTTTGGCTTTTTGATGCAGATGCAAACGGAAGTGTAACTTATCATGCTACCAATTCCACTGTCAGAAGAGAAGGGGACTATAAAGTTACTGAAACAAGACATTATAATGTATACAGGTCAGGTAAAATGAATTTTAAAAAAGTTCCTGTGGACGGTTCCAGCAAAATGCCCGATGATTATATGGATTCCATAGAACCTTTTAACTATAATGAACTTAAAGAATTTTCAAGTGCATACTTGCCGGGATTTTTGGCAGATAAATATGATGTAGACAAAAAAGAGGCTGTTGAAAGAGCTGATACAAGATGTCGTGAAACTGTTATGAACAGTATAAAAACTACAGTCAGCGGATATGGTATGGTTAATGTAATCAACAGAAATATCAATATTCAGTCAAAAGAAGTAAAATATGCTCTTATGCCTGTATGGCTCCTCACTACTAAATGGAACAATCAAAATTATCTTTTTGCCATGAACGGTCAAACCGGAAAATTTGTAGGAGATTTACCCATTGACAAGCATAAATTAAATCGTTGGTTTTGGTCTGTGGCAGTAGGAGCATCAGTGGTATTAAGTCTGTTGTTTTCAGGTCCGTTAGGACGCTTTATTACAGAATTATTTTAATAGGGAGGACTTAAAATGAGAAAAAAATTTTCAGCAATAATTTTAAGCTTAATACTTATTTTGTCCTTTACTGTAACAGCCTTAGCAAGCGATATGGATTATGTTACTGATGAGGCGGGTATTTTAGATACCTCTGAAAGAAATAAATTAAATGACAAAGCTAAAGAATTATCTTTAAAATATAATTGCGGTGTATACATAATTGTTTTACAGGATTATTTAAGCTATTTGGATAATCCAACAGGAGCAGTAATAAAAGATACAGCCGAAAAGTTCTATTTTGATAAACCTATGGGAATAGGAAAAGACCAAAGCGGAATTATGCTTATGCTTTCAATGAGTGACAGAGATTATATTCTCTATGCTCATGGTTATGGAAATACAGCTTTTACTGACTATGGCAAAGACTATTTGGCAGATATGTTTTTAGGAGAACTGGGAAAAGATAACTGGTATAAAGGTTTTGACATCTACCTTAATACCTGCAACAAAATGTTGAAAGCCTCACATATGGGTAATCCTATAGATGTAAACAATAAACCTGTATCACTGTATGTTAGGCTTTGGGGCATTGCTGCCTGTATAGTTTTAGGTTTTATAGCAGCTTTTATTGTTAAAAGTATTTTATTGGATCAGCATAAATCTGTTGCAAAAAAACGGGAAGCAAATCAGTATATTGCTGATGGTGGTTTGGAGTTAACCGACAGATATGATAGATTTACCCATAAAACCCAAAGCAGAGTTTATGATCCACCACAAAAAAACAACAGTTCCGGTGGAAGTGGAAGAAGTGGCGGAACTACAGTTGACAGCAGAGGATCTTCCAGCAAAAGCGGTAAATTTTAACACAAAATATAAGAAAAAATTAACAGATAACCCCCATCTTTAATTTTTATTGCAAAATGAAAACAACTGTAAATCGCATCTGTTTAAATGTGATTTACAGTTGTTTTTGTAATTATTATATTAATTGCCTGTAAAGTTAAGGGCAGAGTGTTGTTCAATTCGTTTTACAAAATCAGTGATAATGTCAGCAGTGGTTTCTTTACCTAAAGAAGAATCCAAACATAAATCATAGTTTCTCATATCATTCCAATCAGAACCGGAAATATTTCTGTAATAATTAGCTCGGGCATCGTCGGATCGCATCATATTTATTTTAGCTTCTTCCGGGCTGTCGCCATACATCTGCTGAATATTTTTTATTCTCACTTTTTCAGGAGCATAAATGAATATACGAACTGCATTTTTATAATTGCGAAGAACATAATCAGCAGCTCTGCCAATAATTACACATGAACCTTCATCAGCTATTTTTTTAAGTACTTTTTCCTGTGCAATAATACCTTGCTGTACCACAGTGGTGCTTAAATACATCTGATTTAAAATGGCAGAGGAGTCCTCCGCCTCTTCGGAGATAAATTCATTTGCCATACCGTTTTTATATGCTACTAAAGCGGTAATTTCCTTTGAATAAAAAGGTATACCCAGTTTTTTTGCAACAAGTTCTCCGATTTGCTTTCCGCAGGAGCCATGCTGACGGGCTATTGTAATAATTGTACCCGGGTGGGTTGACTGAATAGATATATCTTCTTTCTGTGGTGCAAAATTGCACATTCCCTTAAAGAATTTAACTGTCAATATAATCACCACAGTGCCTGCAATTAAGTCGGAAAGGGGAGAGGCAATAAGAATTCCATAATAACCGTTTCCCGGTTTTGCGTGTTCAAATACATTACACAAAATTAATGTGAAAGTTACAAAACAAGCCATATCGCGAATAACAGAAGCTAGCATAGCATGAACAGCTTTGCCGATTGACTGAAAAAATATTGAGGAAATTTTAATAAAACAGGTTACAAAGCTAAGGCCTAAGAAAATTCTAAAGCTTTTTACAGCAAAATCCATATAAAGTTCGTTTTGTTTTCCGAAAATACTTATTACAAGTTCCGGAAAAAGCTCATAAATAAGTGTTGCAATAATGCCCACAGTCATAGATGAAATAACAATTAAACGATATGTTTCCTTAACACGATCCATTTTTCCTGCTCCATAGTTAAATCCTAAAATAGGCTGACCACCTAAAGCTATACCGACTACAATGTTGCATATAATAGTGTATACTTTGGTTTGTATACTGAATACAGAAATCGGAATATCACTGCCATAAACAGATAAAGCTCCGTATTTTGCCAGTGTAATATTTCCTAGCAAAGTCATAACAACCATAGAAATTTGGATAATAAATGTTGAACCACCTAAAGTGATTAAATTAAACATCATGGATTTGTCAATTTTAAAACTGTTTTTGGAAAGACGGAAACTCTTTGGTTTAAAGAAATATAAAACACAGATAACAAATGATACCACTTGACCTACTACAGTGGCAATAGCAGCACCTTTAATTCCCCAATCAAGAAGAAAAATACAGATAGGGTCTAAAATAATGTTAATTACAGCTCCGGAAATCATAGCTATCATAGCATATGTAGGGCTGCCGTCTGCTCTTATCATACTGTTCATTACATTAAACATAAGATAAAAAGGGAAAAATAAAGCTATAATTAAAAAATAGTCACTGGCTAAATCCAAGGTTAAATCAGAAGCTCCAAACATTGCCATCAAAGGTCTGCAAAAAATAACACAGATTATTGTAAGAATAATACTTATAATAAAAGTTGCACTTAATCCTGTACCAACACATTTATGAGCACTTTCGTTATCCTGTCTGCCTGAACAGATACTCAGATATGATGCAGCACCATCGCCCACACACCAGGCAAATGCATTTGCAATACAAAGAATTGGAAAAGATATTCCCGTAGCTGCATTTCCCAAATAACCTAAGCTGCTGTTTCCGATAAAAATTTGATCCACTATGTTATAAAGAGCTCCGATTAAAAGACCTGTTACACAGGGAATAGAAAACTTAAATAACAATTTGGAAACGGGCATTTCACCCAGAATTTTGTTTTCATCCATTAATTTTATCCTCCTTGTAATTAAAAAAACCACAAGTAATTTACTATTATTAACACCTTTTGATGCCTTATAGTAAACTATTTGCGGTAGTTTGTAGAAACATTCACCCTATTGTGAATTTATATAAGTCAATGAAAATCTTGATTATAATATCATACAAAATATAGTTTGTCAATAAAAAATTAAAATTTTATTAAAATGCTTAAAATCCTTAATTAAACATATATAAACTCGACACTAAATCAAATTTATATTTTATACATATAAACAACAAAGTATATACTGTTTTGTCAAAACAAGCAAATGAAAGGGGTTAAAAAATGAATAAGGATTTAACTACGGGAAAACCCAGCACAGTGCTGTGGCTGTTTTGTATGCCGCTTTTCGGAAGTGTTATTTTTCAGCAGCTTTACAATATTGCAGACAGCTTTGTAGCAGGTAAATTTATTGGTACAGAAGCTTTGGCAGCAGTGGGAAACAGTTATGAAATTACACTTATTTTTATAGCTTTTGCTTTTGGCTGCAATATAGGGTGTTCTGTTATAGTTTCACAGCTTTTCGGTGCTAAAAGATACAGTGATCTTAAAACAGCAGTTTATACCACACTTATTTCAAGTGGTGTATTATGTATAATTTTGATGTTGGGAGGTTTTTTGTTCGCTGACGGACTTTTATCACTTATTAACACACCAGCTAATACTTTTGCTGATTCAAAACTATACCTGGATATTTA
Source organism: Oscillospiraceae bacterium (assembly GCA_020024235.1). Classification (GTDB taxonomy): domain Bacteria; phylum Bacillota; class Clostridia; order Oscillospirales; family Ruminococcaceae; genus JAHHUA01. The sequence goes on along the minus strand of JAHHUA010000044.1, from coordinate 6,029 downwards.
TATATTAGGACTGCCTTTTGTATTTTACTACAATGTAGCTACAGGAATTTTCTCCGCACTGGGTGATTCAAAAACACCTTTCATTTTCCTATCATGCTCCTCAATTTCAAATATCTTAATGGATATACTCTTTGTTGCAACATTTAAAATGGGTATAGCTGGGGTAGCATGGGCAACATTTATTTGTCAGGGAATAAGCTGTGTACTTGCACTGATAGTGGTATTCAAGCGTTTTGCAGCTATTAAAACCGAAGACAAGCCTAAGCTGTTTTCTATAGATATATTAAAGCGTATATCCGTAGTTGCTGTGCCAAGTATATTACAGCAAAGCTTTATATCTGTTGGAAATATCATTATTCAAAGTGTAATCAACAGTTTCGGTTCTGCTGTAATGGCAGGATATTCAGCTTCCATAAAGCTCAACAATATGGTTGTAACATCTATGACAACTCTTGGAAACGGTATGTCCAATTACACAGCACAAAATATCGGTGCAGAAAAACATGACCGTGTAAAAGCCGGATTTTCAGCAGGATTTAAAATGGTTTGCTTAATTTGTCTGCCTTTGGCAATTCTGTATTTCTTCTGTGGAAGAAGTTTAGTTTACATATTTATGGATAGCCCAACAGGACTTGCAATGGACGCAGGTGTGCAATTCCTTCAAATTGTAGCTCCGTTTTATTTTATAGTTTCTGTTAAACTTATGACTGACGGCATTCTTCGTGGTGCTGGCATGATGCGTCAGTTTATGATATGTACATTTGCTGATTTAATTATCCGTGTTGTTTTGGCGATTATTCTATCAAAAACTTCTTTGGGTTATACAGGTATTTGGATGTCATGGCCTATAGGATGGACAGTGGGTATGATTTTATCACTAATGTGTTATAAATCAGTGGACTGGAAAACCCGATAATCTAAACTTTTCCCCTAAATTTACAAAGGTTAAAATCACTGTGAATTAAACTTTAATATTCTCACAATTATTTATTTTATAAGTATAAAATCATATTTATTTCATATATATTAATTACAAATGTGAAAAAATTATTAAATATATACAGTTTGATATTGAGTAATTGCTTAAATCATGGTAAAATAGATAATAGAATATTGAGAGGGGAGTATATATGTCTAACTTTACAGAGCAAGCTATAAAAACAACATTTATAAAATTGCTTAATAAACAGCCGTTAAATAAGATTACTGTAAAAAACATAGTTGAGGAATGTGGAATAAACAGAAATTCATTCTACTATCATTTTCAGGACATACCCACCCTTATGGAAGAAATTATAAAAGAAAATGTGGATAATCTTATTGCCAAATACTCTACTATCAGCTCTTTTGAAGAATGTTTTACAGTGGCTTTTAATTTTGCTTTGGAAAACAAACAGGCTATGAAGCATATTTATAACTCTGTAAACCGTGATATTTACGAAGCCTACAGTATGAAACTATGTGAATATGTTGTTACCAATTACTTAAATACTGTTTTTGGAAACAGCTTTACCAGTGAATATGACAAAACAGTAGCCATTCGGTTTTTAAAATGTGAGCTATTCGGACTTTCTATTGACTGGATAAACAATGGCATGAAAGATGATGCCATAGATGAAATTAAATATATAACAAAACTTTGTCACGGATTTTCCGATGAAATCATAAAACGCTCTGCAAGTTTAGAAAAAAATCAATTATAAAAACCAAACCTTTGGAACATGATTTTAAAACTACTGTTCCGAAGGTTTTTTATTTTATCAAAAAAATAACTATGTATAGATTTTAGGCATAGTTATTGAATATGTCTGAAATTCGGTCAAACCAGTCCTTGTTGTCGCAATTTTAGATATGTCAATATAACTGTCCGTTTTCAATTATAATTATGTTTGATATAATTAACTCATATTAATACGGTTAAAGGAGATGTAATTATGCGTTCCATAGCACCAATGAGAATAGCCAAAACAGGATATATTATAATTTCTATGGCTTTATGTATTTTAGGTATTGCAATTATTACTGTCCCGGATTTTTCTGTTTCCGTTTTGGGAACAATTTGCGGAGTATTACTTGTAATATTTGGAGCAATTAAAATTATAGGGTATTTTTCCAAAGATTTATTCAGGTTAGCATTTCAATATGATTTTGCTTTTGGTATACTGTGTAGTGCATTGGGCATTATAATGCTGATAAAACCCAGAAGTATGATGATGTTTATCTGTATTTCAATGGGAATATCTGTTTTGACAGATGGTATGTTTAAAATACAAATTGCTTTAGAATCAAAAAAATTTGGATTAAAAAGTTGGTGGTTAATTTTAATATTTGCCATTATCACAGGTGTGTTTGGATTTATTCTGCTATTTAGACCCGGAGAGGGAAGCAGACTGATTATGATTATGATGGGAATTACTTTACTGTTTGAGGGTATACTTAATTTCTGTACTGTAATTACCGCAGTAAAAATTATTAAACATCAGCAGCCTGATGTAATTGATGTGGAATTACTCTGATTACTGATAATAGATTTAAAAATATTCTATAAAATAATACGAATTGCAAAACCTGCCGCTGAAATAATCAATGGCAGGTTTTTTTATTAAAAATATTAATCTAAATTTTGCAAACTGAATAAGTAATCTTTCTTTTCCATAAGTTCGTTATAGCTGCCTTCCTCACGGATTGTTCCGTCTTTAAGAACTAAAATTTAAAATATTATAATTGACAATATAAATTAATTAGGATATATTAAATTTAATATTAAGTTTATCTTTTCATAATTTGTGAAAAGATAATTGAATTAAATACAAATTAAATCAGAAAATATAATAAATAAAAATTTCCATAACTTAAAAGTCAATTTATGAAGTTTATGTTGAAGATTAAATGAGAGAATACTAATAACATAAAATGAGGATTTTCATGGAAAAAAGAAAATTAGCGTAAAATTTATTATAGAAAAGGAAAGTGATACCAATGAGATAATCAGTACCTGTCATTAAACATATCCATGGGGGAGCCAAATCGAAAGGGATGATCTAATGAATGTTAAACCGATTGCACTGCTTTTACTGGTCTGTCTGGTTCTACTGACTGCTTGTGAAGAAAGAAAAAAACTTTCAACAGTCAGCACTTCTGACGTAGCATCTGATGTACCTGTTTCAAAATCCTCTATACCGGAGTCTTCAACACCGAATGTTACAGAATCCTCTATACCGGAGTCTTCAACACCGGATGTTACAGAATCTTCTACACTGGAATCTTCAGTACCGAATGTTACAAAGCCAACAGTGTCTGCATCATCTAATTCGGACACTCCTTTACAGGACGCAGCTCCGCTCACCTTCCGTGGTGAAACGGTGACCTCAATTTATTCGCTTGACCTTGACGACAGAATGTACTATCTTCTCACCGACAGGCAGCTGAAGGAAACGGCGCTAACCTTACTAGAAGACTACGATTCTCCTGAATATAATCAGGATCGCATTAGGGTAGGTTTTCTGATCTTTACTGATAAGACAAAGTACCCTCTCTACCTCTATAAAAACCCGAACGGCTATAACAAAGACGAGGAGGAACTCCTTGAGCTGGCAGATATTTGCAATCAACAACCCAAAGGTTATATGCAATGGATTGCCTACATGAGCACCGAAAATATTGTTGAAGCACGGTTTGTTGGCCAAGGTGGTGGACGGTACACGCATAACCCGGAAGCAACTTCACACAACGAATTCGCTCTCACATTGAATACTAACGATTTGGAAAGCATTCGTAAAATCAGTAATTACATTAAGGATATGGCAGTTGTATCGGTGGATGATATCGTCACAGGTGCTGAAAACTTTTATGGTTTTGGTTCGGATCCAGGCATATACGACCTTTGGCTTACCTACAAAAATGGTGTTGTGTATTACTTGCATGGCAGTGGCTCTCAGATAGTTTTTCATGACGCACATGAACAGATATTTTTTACACTGCAAGATGATGATGCTCATAAGGGTCTGCGGGATTTAATTGCGTCGCTTCCGGAAACCAAAGTTATCTCTGGAAACTAAAGCTGAAAAATGAAAATCAATAACAAGACACAATAGAAAGGACGGATCAAAATGAAAAAATATTTATGTATGCTTTTATCGGTTGTATTATTTATTAGTTTCAACATTACTGCTATGGCCATAAATGATGATGCTGTTTCTACTGATGACATCTTCATTGCAGAAAAGAGTCCGATTAATGAGCTGATCGAAAGTCTGGATGAAGATAGTTATGGCGGTGCCTACTACGACAATAATGGTAATTTAGTTATTTTGTCACTTAACGATAGTGCACTGCAAAGATCTGCTCTCCTTACAAATGCAATAAAGAATGACGTTGCTGGTGTGACTGTGCGTTTGGAAACGGCCCAGTACTCTATGGCTGAACTTACAACAGCAAGAGACCGTTTGTTGGATCAGGCAGATAAATTTGATATTGTAGCTGCAGGTTTCTATGAACCTGACAATACCTTGTGTGTTTACGTTGCAGATATTACAGATGAAAAAAAATCTGCGATTAAAGAAGAAGTGGGAATCGAGAGAATCCGTTTTTTTGAAAGCACAGGTGCTTTTGGAAATGATGTTCCAGAAGCAAGTGCTCATGCTGAGATGGAGGAAGTTCCGTATGGGATTTCTCCCACTGTTAGGCCTGGTCAATGGGTATATATGCATAGGATATCTAGTAATTGGTCCACTGTAATGATACCCGCTGTGCGCAATTATCAACAATCAAACCAGCAGCTGGGATTCCTTACTGTCGCTCATGGATGGCAGGTAGGAGATACTGCAAGTAATGGAAACGTTTCTCTGGGGACATGCTCCAATATATGGCGTGGAACCTATGCAGATGCAGCGTTCATTCCAAGCAATCGAACTCAGTCGCTGACATCGAAATATTCGAAGTATATCACTTCGAGGGGAAATGCAATAGCGAACATGACAGTATGGCTACAAGGTGCTAATGGTGAACAGAGTGGAATCGTTTTAGCTACAGGAGTTACTTTCCCTATGTCCGCACATACTTCGTCACCTGTTTATCCCGCCTTAACCTATAAAAATTGTTTTACATTTAATTTTACCCCAATTGCAGGAGATAGCGGCGGTGCACTCATTAGCAAAAATACAAATAATAATAACTATTCCATAAAGGGTTATAATATCGGGTATTTTGGAGCTACTGGTCATGGTGTTGCTTGCCAGTGGAATTATCTTGAAGATACATATAATATACTACCTGCACAACTTAATTAGGTCATTCTTAAATAAATATCCACCGGCTTACCTGAAGTTGTCAAGTAAAAGCAGCCACGAAAAGTGCCTACTTTCATTTTACTCTTTCAGCTTAGTCAGTGGATATTTATTTTATTCGATAATGGCACAAGGATGAAAGCTCTGCCTTTTTTCGTCAAAAGGCATTTTTGGGGAATGCCTAAACCATTTTCGAATCCAGGAAGCATACACTGTTCATAAAAAGTTATTGGCAGATTCAGCAAAGTATGATATGATATGATGAAAGTTAAGTGTTAGAATTATCAAAATAATTTATGAGAGCGTATACCAGCAAAGAAGAACTGAAAGACGAGATCAAGAAAACCTATACCAAATTCATTGCCGAGTTTGACAATATTCCGGAAGATATGAAAGATCTCCGTGCAGAAAATGTTGACCGTACTCCAGCAGAGAATTTGGCTTATCAGATTGGCTGGACTACTCTTGTCTTAAAGTGGGAACAGGATGAGAGAAATGGTCTGAAAGTAAAAACGCCTTCCGGTCAGTTCAAATGGAATAAGCTTGGGGCGTTGTATCAATGGTTTACGGATACCTATGCTGAACTGTCGCTCCACGAACTTAGGACAATGCTAGACATGAATATTCAGGGGATTTATGAGATGATCGACTCTATGTCTGACAAGGATCTTTTTGTTCCCCACAGACGCCAGTGGGCAGATAGTGCTACCAAATCTGCGGTTTGGGAAGTTTATAAATTCATCC
>JAHHUA010000043.1 GCA_020024235.1 Oscillospiraceae bacterium | reverse complement strand
AAAGAAGTGCGTTTGGCACTTTTGGAAGCTGATGTAAACTACAAAGTCGTAAAAGATTTTGTTAAAACCGTAACTGAAAAATCCGTGGGAGATCAGGTTCTGCAAAGTCTTACTCCGGCTCAGCAGGTTATCAAAATCGTAAATGATGAACTGATTGAGCTTATGGGTGGGGAAAACACCAGAATTAATTTTTCCTCACAAATTCCCACAATAATTATGATGTGCGGTTTGCAGGGTGCAGGTAAAACAACTCACTGTGCAAAGCTTGCCAAATTATTTAAATCACAAGGCAAAAGACCTCTTATGGCTGCCTGCGATGTTTACAGACCTGCGGCTATTAAACAGTTACAGGTGGTAGGTGAACAAGTGGGAGTTCCTGTTTTTGAAATGGGACAGGGAAACCCTGTTGAAATAGCAAAACAAGCAGTAAGAAGAGCCAAAGACTATGGAAATGATATACTTATTATAGATACCGCCGGTCGTCTGCATATAGATGAAGAGCTTATGGACGAGCTTAAGAATGTCAAAAGTGCAGTAAATCCAAATGAAATTTTGCTGGTTATTGATGCTATGACAGGTCAGGATGCAGTTAATGCTGCAAAGGCTTTTGATGATGCTTTGGAAATTAACGGAACTATTTTGACAAAAATCGACGGTGATACCAGAGGTGGTGCGGCTCTCTCCGTAAAAGCCGTTACAGGAAAGCCCATCAAATATGTGGGCACAGGTGAAAAGCTTGATGAAATCGAGCCTTTCCACCCGGAGAGAATGGCATCAAGAATACTGGGAATGGGTGATATGCTTTCACTTATTGAAAAGGCTTCCGTAACAGTGGACGAAAAAGATGCTGCAAAGCTTGCCAAAAAGATGAAAGAAAACTCTTTTGACCTGGAAGATCTTTTAGACCAGATGAAACAAATCAAAAAAATGGGTCCTATAAGTTCAATTATCAGTATGTTTCCCGGTGCAAATAAGATAAAAGATGAGGATATGCAAAAAGGTGAACAGGAAATGAAGAAAATGGAAGCAATTATTAATTCCATGACTAAAAAAGAAAGAGCAAAGCCTTCAATCATTAATTCTCAAAGAAAAAGACGCATTGCCGCAGGCAGCGGAACAAAAGTTGAGGATATAAACCGTGTTCTCCGCCAATTTGAGCAAATGCAGAAGATGATGAAACAGGTAAATAATATGACCCGTGGCAAAAAAGGAAAAAGAAGATTTATGCCACCTATGATGGGTATGTAAAAAAGGTATTTGTCGCCAAGCGATAATATATAAATTTAATTCAGGAGGTGCTGTTAAAATGGCTGTTAAAATCAGATTGCGTCGTATGGGTGCTAAAAAGGCTCCATTCTACCGTGTTGTTGTTGCTGACTCCCGTTACCCAAGAAACGGAAGATTTATTGAAGAAATCGGTATCTACGATCCTACTAAGGAACCGGCTTCTGTAAAGATTGATGCTGAAAAGGCTAAAAAGTGGATTTCCAACGGAGCTCAACCTACAGATACAGTTAGAGCATTGCTTAAATCCAATAACATTCTTTAATTTTTTAAAATAGAGGATTAGAGCTATGGAAAAACTTATTAAAACCATTGCGCAAGGGTTGGTTGATGACAAGGACGCTGTAAATGTTACAGTTGATGAACCCAATGAAGAAGGCACAGTAGTGTATCATCTTCATGTAGCTCAGGAGGATATGGGCTGCGTAATCGGAAAACAGGGAAAAATTGCAAAAGCGATTAGAACTGTTGTGAGAGCTGCCAATAAGAGTTCTCATAAAGTCGCTGTTGAAATTGACTAGAATTAGGGCGGATTTAATCTGCCCTTTTTCTATAGGAGGATATAATGGTAAAGGAATTTTTGGAATGTGGTAAAATTGTTACCACTCACGGTGTAAAAGGTGAAGTTAAAATTGAACCCTGGGCTGACAGTGCCGAGTTTTTAAAAGAGTTTAAAGCTTTTTACCTTAATAACGGACAAACAGAGCTGAAAGTTAAATCCTCAAGAGTGCATAAAAGTGCTTTGCTGGCGGTATTTGACGGTATAGACGATATGGACAAGGCTTTGGCTATGAGGGGAAAAGTCCTTTTTATAAAGAGAGCCGATGCCGATTTAAGCGACGGTAAATTTTTTTGGCAGGATTTAATAGGACTTGAAGTGGTTGATGAAAATAATCATTCAATAGTTTACGGAAAACTTCGGGATATAAGCGAAATTCCGGGAGCTAACGATGTGTATTATATTACAAACGAGGAAGGAAAAGAATTTCTTATCCCCGGAATAAAAGATGTTGTTAAAAAAATTGATTTAGAAGAAAACAAGATGTATATATCTCCTTTGGAAGGATTGTTTGACGATGAGAATTGATATAATGACGCTTTTCCCGGAAATGTGTGAAAGAGTATATGGAGAAAGCATCATAGGCAGAGGAATTGCCGCTGGAAAACTGGAGGTCTACTGCCATAATATAAGGGATTATACAAAGGATAAACACCGCAGAGTTGATGACAGCCCTTATGGAGGTGGTATGGGTATGCTTATGCAGGCAGAACCTATTTACTGCTGTTATCAGCATATTTGTGCGGAAATTTGCACAGAAAATCCCCATGTGATATATATGTCACCCAAGGGAAAAGTCTTTAAACAGGAAAGAGCCGTGGAACTTTCACATTATGAGAATATAATTATTTTGTGCGGTCATTATGAGGGTGTTGATGAAAGAATAATCGAAGAAATTGTAGATGAGGAAATAAGTATTGGCGATTATGTTCTGACAGGCGGCGAATTGGGAGCATTGGTTGTGGTGGATGCTGTAGGCAGACTTTGTGAAGGAGTTTTGGCAGACGAAAGCTGTTTTACCGAGGAGAGCCATTTTGACGGAGTATTGGAATATCCTCAATATACAAGACCACCTGTATGGCATGGAAAAGAAGTACCGGAAGTGCTTTTTACAGGACATCATGCAAATATAGCCAAGTGGAGAAGAAAACAGTCACTTATTATAACAAAAGAACGACGCCCTGATATGTATGAAAAATTAGAATTGAGCAAACAAGATAAAAAAATTCTGTCTGAGAAATGATTTTATGTGAATATTTTATAAAATAATTTTAACAAAAACAAGGTAAATTTTTTTCTAAGTCATAAATAATAGGAATATTATAGTAATTATCTACAAATTACAGTATAAAAAATGTTATATTGTTATAAAACAATTAGAAAAAACTGATAAATTCCCTTTATATTTAAATAGGTGATTGACGAGTTACTACAATATGCTATAATAGTATTACGGATATACCGCTTTCAAGATGAAATGTTTTGTTACGGTTGCGTTTGAAAATAATGTATTATATTGTAATGAATTAGGAGAGTTGAGTTATGGTTACTAAAGAAGTATCAGTAAAAAATCAGGTTGGTCTGCACGCACGTCCCGCAACATTTTTCATTCAAAAGGCAAATGAATTCAAGTCTACAATTTGGGTTGAAAAAGAAGAAGGACGCAGAGTAAACGCAAAGAGCCTTTTGGGAATTCTTTCTTTAGGAATTTTGGGCGGAACACCTATCAAGATTATTGCAGACGGAGTGGATGAAGAAGTAGCAGTTGATTCACTGGTTAAGCTTGTTGAATCCGGCTTTGCAGAATAATATCAAAGAAAACTCAAAAGCGATGTTTTGTTGCAGAAACATCGCTTTTATTTTTAAGCAAAAACTATTTGATTATATTCAAAAATGTGGTATAATACTATATGTATTTTATTTAATTCTATCAAATTATTATAGTGCATTATTTGCGGAAAGATGGTAATTCAATGAGAAGAAAAGTCGAAATATTTAAACCGGCAGTCTATGTGCTTACGGCAGCTCTTATTTTTGTAACGGCATTTGTGGGATTTATCGATTTTAAATTGTTTTCATACATAGTGCCAATCACATTTATTACACTGCTCTATGTATTTTTCAGAATGAGATTTGTCAGAGATGACATAGATAAATTCCTGTCAGAAATAGGAACAATGATATCCGATGCAAGTGAAAATAATGCTATAGATTTTCCCATACCGGTAATCGTATGCAGAGAAAACGGGGAAATAGTTTGGTATAATCAGAAATTCGGATATATTTACGAAAACAATCAGGACCTTTACGGAAAACATATAAATGATTATGTTCCAAATTTGGATTACACAGATGTAACTATGGAAAAACCTGTACCTGTCAGTGTTGAAAACAGGGAATATTCCGCTTATATAACCGAAAGAAGCGACGGAGAAGAAGTGTTGTTTAGTATTTACCTTGTAGATGATACCGAGCTTAAAGGTTACTATAAAGAATACTGCAGAACAAAACCGGCAATAATGATAGCTACCATAGATAATTATGAGGAGCTTTTACAGGCAACAAAAGATGGTGAATACTCACAAACTATAAATAAAATAGAATTTGAACTTTCCAATTATTCCAAAAAATACGAAACCTTGATGTATAGAACCGAAAGAGATAAATTTGTGCTTATTTTCCGTGAGGAAATGATAGCTGCAGCTATTGAAAACAAATTTGAAATACTGGATACTGTCAGAAATATAGATGCAGGTCAAAGAATGAGTGCCACTCTTTCCATAGGTGTGGCAAGGGACAGCGGAGATATGCACGATACAAACCAATATGCTTATCAGGCACTTGATATGGCTATGGGACGCGGTGGCGACCAAACTGCTGTTAAAACTCAAAACGGCTATGACTTTTACGGCGGTATATCAAAAGGTGTGGAAAAAAGAACAAAAGTTAAAAGCCGTATTGTGGCTACAGCTCTTAAAGAGCTTATTCAAAGCTGTGAAGATGTTATTATCATGGGACATAAGTTTGCGGATTTGGATGCTTTTGGTTCGGCAGTGGGTCTTAGCAAAGTTGTGGAACAAATGGGAAAACCCGTACATATTGCCATAAGAAGACAACAGCATTTGGTATCACCTTTGTACGAAAAATTGGAAGCGGAAGGCTATGACAAAATTTTTGCTGAACCAGAGGCTCTGCTGGACACAGTAAACGCAAATACCTTGCTTATAATTGTAGATACCCATACAGAACCTATTTTGGAATCTGCGGAGCTGTACAAAGCCTGCAAACATGTAGTTGTAATTGATCACCACAGAAAAATGGTGGGACATATTGATGATGCAGTTATATTTTATCATGAACCATTTGCCTCCAGCGCCTCAGAAATGGTCAGTGAACTTATACCTTATTTCGGCAAAGAAGGCAAAATCGGTGTAAATGAGGCAGAAGCCCTTTTGGCAGGTATTATGCTTGATACTAAGAATTTCATACTAAAAACAGGTGTCAGAACTTTTGAAGCTGCTGCCTATCTTAAAAAACTGGGTGCTGATACGGTTGAGGTTAAAAAACTTTTTAGCTCCGGTATAGAAACATATCAAAACAGATCAGCTTTGGTTTCATCAGCGGAAATCTATAAAAAATGTGCTATTTCGGCTGAAGAAACACCTGGTTCCGATATCAGAATAGTAGTTCCGCAGGCAGCGGACGAACTTTTGACAATAATAGGAGTGGATGCATCATTTGTCATGTACCCTGTGGGGGGAGATGTATCCATATCCGCACGAAGTATGGGGCTTATAAATGTTCAGCTTATAATGGAAGAACTTGGCGGCGGAGGTCATATGACCATGGCTGGTGCAAAACTCGACAATGTAAATATTGACCAAGCCAAAAAGATTCTTTTGGAAGCCATAGATAAATATCTGGCAGAAAAACAACAGTAAATTATACAATAAATGGGAGGATATAAAAATGAAAGTAATTTTAATTGAAGATGTAAAGGGAACAGGTAAAAAAGGGGATGTAGTAAATGTTTCTGACGGTTTTGCAACCAACTGTCTGTTTAAGAAACATCAGGCTGTAGAGGCTACAGCTCAGGCTTTAAATGACCTTAAAAACAAAAAATCATCTCATGACCACAAAATTGAAGTGGAAAAAAAGGAAGCAACGGAAATTGCCGATAAACTCAGAGATAAAAAAGTAGTGGTTCAGGCAAAAGCAGGCACAGGAGGCAGACTTTTCGGTGCTGTAACTGCAAAGGAAGTTGCGGAAAATATCAAAAAACAATATGGTGTTGATATTGACAAGAGAAAAATTACATTATCAGCTGAAATTAAATCTTTTGGAGATTTTTCTGCTGAAATTAAGCTTTATACAGGTATTCAAACAAAAATCATTGTTTCCGTAGTTGAATAGTACAAAGACGGGAGGGTATTTATGGATAATTTAAACGATATTCAGTATACCTCATCAATGCCATATAATCTGGAAGCTGAACAGTCGGTTTTGGGGGCTGTTTTAGTTGATTCTTCGTGTTTGCCGGGAGTTATGGAATACCTGAAACCCGACAGCTTTTATAAATCACAGCACAGTGAAATTTTTTCCGTTATGACACAAATGTTTGTATCCGGCAAAGAAATTGACTATGTAACTGTCTTAGATGAAGTTAATAAACACGAAGTTTTTAAAGATGAAAATGAAGCTAAAATATATTTGTTTCAGCTTACACAAATTGTACCATCTGTTTCCAATGTGGAAAATTACGCTAAAATCGTAAAAGAAAAAAGCTATATACGAAGGCTTATAGAATCTTCAAGCAAAATAATCGAGCTTGCCAAAAATTCCGATGCTGATGCAACAGAACTTTTGGAAATAGCTGAACAGAAGATTTTTGACATCAGAAAAGGCAAAGATACCGGCGGTCTTGTTAGTATAAGTGAAATTGTGGCAGAAAGCTATGACAGATTGCAAAGACTTTCCGGAGATGACAAACAGGATTATATAGGGCTTTCCACAGGATTTTCTGCATTGGATCATGTTATAACAGGACTTAATAAATCGGATTTGCTGCTGATTGCTGCCCGTCCCGCTATGGGAAAGAGTGCCATTGCACTTAGTCTTGCCTCTAATGTGGCGTTAAAATCCCGCAAAACCGTGGTTTTCTTCTCCTTGGAAATGAGCAATGAACAGTTGGTTTCAAGAATGTTGTCAGCAGAATCCTCAATTTCAAGCCAAAATTTAAAAACAGGAGAACTTAGCCAAAAGGAATGGATTAATTTGGGCCATGCCGCTCAAAGACTTACAAAAGCTCCTATTTATTTTGATGATACCGCAGGTATTACAGTTTCTCAGATAAAGGCTAAACTTCGCCGTGTTAAAGATTTGGGTTTGGTTATAATTGATTATCTTCAGCTTTTGTCCTCCGGCAAAAGAAATGAAAACAGAGTTCAGGAAGTTTCCGAAATAACAAGATCCCTTAAAATTATGGCAAAAGAATTAAATGTGCCTGTTATAACCCTTTCACAGCTTTCCAGAGGACCTGAATCAAGAACCGACCACCGCCCTATGCTGGCGGATTTGCGTGAATCCGGTTCTATTGAACAGGATGCCGATATAGTTATGTTTCTTTACAGAGATGCATATTATAACCCTGACAGTGAAGAACAAAATGTGGCGGAAGTTATAGTGGCAAAAAACAGACATGGAAGTACCGATACGGTTAAATTGGCATATCAGGGTGAATATACCAGATTTGCCAGCTTGGAGTCATACAGAAATGAAACATAAAATTACAGATATAATTGATAAATATCATATGATAAATGATGGGGACAGCATCTGTGTAGCTCTTTCGGGAGGAGCAGATTCTGTTGCTCTGTTTAATTATTTTACAGAAAACAAAAATATACTTAAATTGAATAAGCTTTATGCTTGCCACTTAAATCATAATTTAAGAGGTGAAGAAAGCGACAGAGATGAAAATTATGTAAAAATGCTGTGTGCAAAAAATAAAATAGAAGTCTTTGTAAAAAGTGTTGACATAAATGCTCTTTGTGAAGAATACGGCACTTCTGTTGAGGAAACTGCCAGAAATGCCAGATATGATTTTTTTCGTGAAATTCATGAAAAATATGGTTGTAAAATTGCTACAGCTCATACTCTCAGCGATTCTATGGAAACTGCATTGTTTAATATGGCTCGAGGAACAGGCACAAGGGGACTGTGCGGTATAACGCCTAAAAGGGATTATATTATAAGACCTCTTATACACTGTTCCAGACAGGAAGTTGAAAAATATTGCTGTGAAAATGAGCTTAACTTTGTAACTGACAGCACTAACAATGAAGATATTTACACCAGAAACCGCATAAGACATGGAATAATTCCAAAACTATATGAGCTTAATCCCGCAGTTGAAAATGCATTTATAAGGCTTTTTGAACAGGAAGAAAGTGAGCAGTCCTATCTTGATATGCAAACTGACATAGCATATAATGAAATAAAAAGCAATAATGTTTTTATAAGAGACTCATTTTTGTGTCTTCATAAAGCCATTGCATACAGACTTTTGGCTAAAATACTCAGTGAATACAACATAGAGGTAAGTTTTTTGAGATTAAAACTTCTATATGAATATATTCTTATGGGTTCCGGTTCTGTACAGCTTAACAGAAATTTTTATCTTAAAGCAAACTCAAATTACTTTGAAATAACTGACAACGAAAAAACACAGCAGAATTATTTTGAAGAAGAAATTTGCTTTGAAAACGGGAACTTAGAATTAAGGAAGATATTTCCGGGCAATAAAGCGGTGATTTTGAAGTTAATACAATGTGAACAAAGTATAAAATTTGAGAAATATTTCAAAAAAGACTTAAAAAATTGCTTGGATTATGATAAAATAAATGGCAGTATTTTTATTCGTCAAAAAAAGGAAGGGGATAAAATCACTCTCAGCAGACGAAACTGTACAAAAAGTTTAAAAAAACTTTTTACTGAAATGAAAATAAGTGAAGATCACAGAGATAAACAGCTTGTAATGTGTGATGATAATGGAGTTATTTGGGTGGAACAGGCAGGTTGCTCCAAACAAACCGAAGTAGACAATTTAACAAAAAATATATTAGAAATTACAATTGCGGAGGAGTAAATATGATAAACGATATAGAAAGAATTTTGGTAACAAAAGAACAGCTTCATGCCAAAGTAACAGAAATGGGAGCTCAAATATCCAAGGATTACATGGGAAAAGATCTTATGCTGGTAAGTGTACTTAAAGGTTCGGTAGTATTCATGGCAGATCTTATGAGAGCTATTACAATTCCTGTAAGCATTGATTTTATGTCTGTATCCAGCTATGGTTCAGGAACAAAAAGTACAGGTGTTGTTAAAATTATAAAAGATTTGGATGTAAACCTTGAAGGAAAAGATTTGCTTTTGGTTGAAGATATTTTAGACAGCGGAAACACATTATTTTACCTTAAAAATATGCTTTCCGGCAGAAAACCAAACAGCATTAAAATAGCTACACTGCTTGACAAACCCGAAAGAAGAACTGCTGATATTTATGCGGATTACAGCGGATTTCAGATACCGGACAAATTTGTTGTGGGTTATGGTCTTGACTATGATGAAAAATACAGAAACTTCCCTGAAATAGGTGTTTTAAAACCTGAAATATACACAAAATAAACAGTATATAAATTTATACGCGGAGAGGGGCGATAATATTGGCAAATAATAATAAAAATAAGGGCGAAAAGATAAAAGGTCTGGGAATGTATTTGGGTCTTTTGATAGCACTTATTTTACTGGCAAGTTCTATGAGATTATTTTCAAAACCTGTAATTACTGAAAAATATTCCACTATAGTGGGATATTTTGAAGATATGAGGGTCAGCGATTTTTATCTGCATTTGAATACAGGAGAACTTAAACTGAGAGTTCACAAAGATGACGGCACAGTTGGACAGGTGGAATACATTGTTCCTCATGTCGGAATTTTTCTGGAGGATATAAAAGAGGATGTTGAAAAATACAACCAATTAAATCCTGATTCAAAAATGGTTATTGACTATGAAAGAAGTCCCAATACACCATGGTGGATTACAATGCTGCCATCACTTTTGCTTTTAATAGGTATGGTGGTATTTTGGTTTATCATGATGCGTCAGGCAAAGGGTGCTTCCGGTGGCAATGTAATAGGTTTTTCCAAAGCAAAGCCCAGAATGCCTGGTGAGGGTAATAAAATCAAATTTGAAGATGTGGCAGGAGCTGATGAAGAAAAAGCAGAGCTTCAGGAAGTGGTTGAATTTCTTAAAGATCCCAGCAAGTTTAATGCACTGGGTGCAAGAATCCCAAAAGGTGTTTTGCTTATGGGACCTCCCGGAACAGGTAAGACACTGCTTGCCAAAGCAGTAGCAGGTGAGGCAGAAGTACCTTTCTTCTCTATTTCAGGTTCTGATTTTGTGGAAATGTTTGTAGGTGTTGGTGCCTCCAGAGTAAGAGATTTGTTTGATCAGGCTAAAAAAATGGCTCCAAGTATTGTTTTTATAGATGAAATTGATGCAGTAGGACGGCACAGAGGTGCAGGATTAGGGGGTGGCCATGATGAAAGAGAACAAACCCTTAACCAATTACTGGTTGAAATGGACGGTTTCGGTGCTAATACAGGTGTAATTGTAATAGCAGCTACCAACAGAAATGATATTCTCGACCCGGCATTATTGCGTCCCGGCAGATTTGACAGACAAATTGTGGTAGGTTACCCTGATGTAAAGGGCAGAGAAGCTATTTTGAAAGTCCATACAAGAAATAAACCCTTAGGTCCTGATGTAGTACTAAATGTTATAGCTAAATCCACAGCAGGATTTACAGGTGCCGACTTGGAAAACCTTGTAAACGAAGCTGCACTTTTGGCAGCTCGTCAAAACAAAAAAGCTATCACTATGGAAGATATTGAAAATGCTACCATTAAAGTTGTAGCAGGCCCAGAAAAACGCAGCCATGTTTACAGTGATAAGGAAAAACGCCTTACTGCATTTCATGAAGCAGGTCATGCTGTATGTACCTACTATATGAAAGATATTGACCCTGTGCATCAAATTTCAATTATACCCAGAGGAATGGCAGGAGGATACACAATGTCCCTTCCAAAGGAAGATAAAAGCTATCGCACTAAGAGAGAAATGCAGGAAAACCTGGTTACACTTTTGGGCGGAAGAATGGCTGAGAAACTTGTTTTGGACGATATTTCCACAGGGGCGTCCAATGACCTTGAAAGAGTTACCAAAGTTGCCAGAGCCATGGTTACAAGATATGGTTTCAGTGATAGATTAGGCCCTGTAGTTTACGGACAGGATCAAGGTGAAATTTTCCTTGGCAGAGATATTTCTCAATCCAGAGATTACTCAGAAAATGTTGCCGCTGAAATAGATGCAGAAGTAAGAGATATAATTGAAAATGCATATCAAACTGCTGAAACAATTCTATCAGATCATATGGATCAGCTTACTTTGGTGGCAGAAAATCTTATGGAGAGGGAAACTTTGGAAGAAACTGAATTTAATATGCTTATGGAAGGCAAAACATTGCCTCCCTTTGAGAAAAAAGTAAATAAGCACATAAATATTCTAGTTGATGACAATTTAAAAACTTCCGAAGAAAAACAAGTTGAAGCAATTCCGGAAAAGATTGAGGTTACAGAAAAACCAAATGATGAAGATCTGGGAATGCCAAAAGAAGTTTTTGATGCTGAAGATATTAAAGATACCTTTGATGATAATTTTGAATCAAAAGATGAAGAAAAAAAATCCAACGAATAATAAATACCCATTAAACACAACCGCTCGCTGGATTAAAACAGCAGCGGTTGCGGTTTTATAACGCTGAAGTAAGAAATAAGGAGTGAACTAAATGAGTGAAGTAAAAATATTAAGACCTGCATTCTATGATGAATTTGTTTGTAAGGCAAATACTTGTCGCAATACTTGTTGTCAGGGATGGTTTATTGCTTTAAATAAAAGAGACTACTGTAAGATGAAAAATGCTGTGAGAGGTACTAAACTGGAAAAAAGTTTTTCAAATACAGCAAGAAGAATAAAGAGTAAATTAGGTTATGCGGAGTTAATTACAAATGGTGAAAACAAAGCTTGCAAATATCTTACAGAAAATGGTTTATGCGATTTTTATCTGACTTGTGGGGGAAGTAGTATGCCAGATATTTGCAAAATCTACCCACGTAAAATGCTTTATAATAACAATGTATTTTATAAAATACTATCTCCAACTTGTGAAGCAGTAATGGAGTATGCATTAAGTTTAAAAAATGGAATTGATTTTGATATGGATTATGCACCGCATACTGCACAAATTTACAGTGAAGATCACGCTATGTACAATCTTTTAGTTGGTATACATAAACATTTGGATTTTTTTACATTACTAAATTTATTTGTTGATATAATGCAAAACAGAACTTGCTCTATTGAGGAAAGACTTATTTTGCTCGCTTTGGCGTTTAACAGTTTGCCAAACAAACAAGAGGATGAATTTGACTATACTGCATGGGCAAATAAATACAGTATTTTTTCAACAGAATATGCCAAAGATTCTCTAGGTGAAATTAAAGGTGATGAAGCAAAATTTGTACTTAACATTTTAAATATGTTTGATATG